>JBEKSO010000144.1:0-9273 GCA_049516935.1 Thermoguttaceae bacterium | reverse complement strand
GTGAAAACGAACAGGGTCTGTCGGACCTGCCCCAGGTATGGGGAAAATCGCCGAAACACCTGGTCTGGCCGTGGCCTCCAAATCGTCGATGCCGAAGTAGTTCACCTCCAGTTCGCAGCCTGTCGAGAAACGTCGCGCGATGCTCACACGCGTGCCGGGTTCAAAGTTGAAATCGAGATCCGCCGCGTTCACCAGGGGGTCGGTCTGGGCGGCGTTGTTCACGAGTAGCAGTGTAGTGCCATTTGGCCGCGATCGCTGCCAAACGATCGCGTCGGCAGTTATGATCCATGCCAGGTCACAACAGGAATAGCAATTGTAAGCACTGCAAGTGCCGCCCGTGCCGCAGGCACCGCCATTGCAGCAGCTATCCCCGACGCCGCCGGCATTCAGAGCCTGCAAAATCTGCCGATTCTGGGCCTCGATCGCCGCCAACCGGTCGGCCATCGTGGCGCCGGAGCCTACCGGCTGCGCAGAATCTTCGTCAGCTCGCGCCTGCTGGATGGAAAGCGCGGCAAACAGCGCAAATGCTGACAATAGAGAAAGATAAACGGGAATGCGACTGTTCTTGATCGCCATGGGACATTCCCTCCTATAAGCGGCGCAGATATACCCGAAACGCACGGTCATCACATTTGGTAAGATCGGCACATCAGCGTCAACCGCTTTCAGAGAAAACGTCGTTCGATCCGCCAAATCCGGCAGGTCCGCTAGCGCAATCGGAACGGGCGCAAAAGATTGCCGGACCGGAGCATGTTAACTGTCAAAGAATCGCCCTCGCCTGGCGGGTGGCGGCGGCCCGCCGGCCTGTTGACGCTCAATGATTTTTCGCCAATACCGCTGCCGATCCGCGCGAGTCGGTCACATCGACGAATGGAATTCCGGGAATTTCCGGGAATTCCGGGTACACCACACATAATTATTGACTATTTTGAGACAATTTAAGACTCTCGACCCCCTTCTCCCTCTTTATCTTCTCCTTTATCTCTTTATCTCCCCGGCCGTCGTTGATTCTTCACCCTTAACTCCTATAATTCACCTAATTCATCGGTCATTATTACTATCTAGACGTGAAACGGCGTAAAGACGAAATGGAAGACAATCTTTCCATTGCCGAAGTGAATCGGATTGTCGATGATTTGCGCGCTCCGAGAATGGCCGTTTATTGGGCCGATTTTTTGGCGTCCATCACAATCGGCGGCGCGTGTTTTTTTGGAGTGCGGGTGACGCCGTTATTTTCACCGCAACAAATATTATGTTTTATAGTTTCCGGGTTGTTCTTTTACAGGGCCGTAATTTTCAATCACGAACTGGTGCACATGACGCATGATAACGCCAGTTTGCGCAGGTTTCGCGTGTTCTGGAATTTGTCGTGCGGCATACCTTTCCTCATGCCGTCGTTTACTTATTGGACGCATTGGGATCACCACAGTTCATCGCATTACGGCACGCCGTCAGACGGCGAGTATCTGCGCTTTGCCGCCGGCCCGCCGCTAAGGATAGTAAAATATCTTGCAGCTTGTTTTGTCATCCCAATATTCGCCGTAATTCGTTTTTTTATATTGACGCCTCTTGGCTGGTTCTCCGGGCGGTTGCGAAAGGCGATTTACAAGCGAGCGTCTTCTTTGGTGATCAACCCGTCATATATCCGGCCGGAGCCGACAGCCCCACAAGAACGAATCATCCGCTGGCAGGAATTAGCGTGTTTTCTCTGGTGTACGTTTATATTTTTAGTGTTGCCGTTTATAGTGAATAGATGGCCCTGGCCTTTTTGGCTGCGAATTTATTTACTCGCCGTGTTTGTGATGTTGTTGAATGCCTTTAGGACTCTGGGCGCACACAGGTATAGAAACGACGGGCAGCCGACGGGATTTACCCAACAGGTGCTCGACTCGGTCAATTATCCATATCTAGGTTGGATCCATGAGTTTTTGGCGCCGGTCGGATTGCGTTATCATGCAATGCACCACCTGCAATCAACGCTGCCTTATCATGCCTTGCCCGAGGCCCATCGCCGCCTGATGCGAGAGTTGCCCGAGGACTCGGTTTATCGTTCAACAGTGGAATTCTCCTTGATTTCAGTGTTGACCGACCTATGGCGGCAGGCTACTTCCGCGGCGCGGAAAAATAATAAGAGATTCTAACAAAATGAAGTTAAAGGGCAATTTGTGTGCCACTGCTGGCTTGTCCAGCAGTGCCGGTTGCGGTAATATTTTGGGCATGGAAAAGCGGACAGAGCATCGAAAACTAGTTCGGCATTATCACGATCCGGTGCAGATCCACGAGTTGACTTTCTCTTGCTTCCATCGTTGGCCGTTGTTGACCAATGATGTTTGGCGTGAAATGCTTGCCCAGAGCATTAATCGGGCAATGGAAAGGCACTGTTATCGACTCACGGCCTTTGTATTCATGCCGGAACATGTACACTTGATGATTTATCCCATTCAAGGAGCAAGCACCGTCGATGCCTTGCTGAAGGCGATCAAACGACCGTTTTCATATCGGGTGAAACAACTACTGATAAAATCGAGAAGCCGGTTATTGGAGAGGCTTACAATTCAGCAGCGACCAGGAGTAACGACCTTTCGTTTTTGGCAGGAGGGGCCGGGCTATGACCGGAATTTGACAAAGTCATCCACGGTTCTTGCGGCCATCGATTATTTGCATCATAATCCAGTACGTAGAGGATTTGTCAAAAAAGCGATAGCTTGGAGATGGTCGAGTGCCAGATACTATGTCGACGATCCACCCCGGCAATATCCTGGACTCCCAATTATTCACAGCCTTCCGGCCGAATGGCTGGACGAGCCTGCTTAGCACTCCACACAGCATTGCTGGACAAACCAGCAGTGGCACCCGCGCAAGATTACAATTGCTACTCCTCGAATCTCCCTATCCCCTTCTTTTATTTTTATTGTGTTATCTTTACCAGGGCGTCGAGGGCGGCTTGCCGATCAGTCCAGTTTCCGCATTGCAGCAGTCTATTGAGATCCTCTTTGGCTTCTTTTGCATTTTTTCCTATCTGCCCCAATGCATTGGCCGCGGAAACTCTTGTGGAAGGTTCGTTGTCCCCCAGTAAATAAATCAGGGCCGGCACGGCGTCCTTTGCCTCAGGACCGATTCCTCCTATAAGATCAGCGGCGCTGCTTCTAACCCCGGGATGCGGGTCTTGAAGCAAAATTATTAAGTCCTTAAGGGCATATATTGGTTGTTGATATACCGTGGTTAGCGCATTTGCGGCGGATATGCGGACCAGCGGTTCCCCGTCTCCGAGCAATCCTGTTAGATCCGGGATGGTTGTTCCTAATTTTTCATACTGCAAATTAAGAGCAACTTCCTTTTGGCGTATTTCTATTTCTTTTCTTTCTCTCTCTTCTTTTGATATCGTTGTATCGTTTATTAAATGATCATTCTCGAGTTGCAATGCTTCTTCAGATTCCTTCAATGATTGGCCGATACCGCCTATAACTTCAGTGGATTGCCGTCGGACGTCCCACTGCGGGTATGCAAGCAAGTTTTTTAAATCCGGGACAAACTTTACCGTCGCCGTACCCATCTTGCCGAGCGCCTCGGCGGCCGTACTGCGGACATTCCAGGTTTTATCCTGGAGCAACGCCACGAGATTATGTATTGTGTAATCTACATTTGGAACTTTCGGACCTATCCGCCCCAAAGCCTTGGCGGCGGAGACTTGCACAATCGGCATGCAATCCCCGAGCAAATTATTCAGCGCCGGAACGCCTTCGTCCTCAAGAATTTTAATGCGAAGTTTGTTGCGGTCTGAAGCGATTTTTTCCGCCCCTGAAAGTGAATTGTCGTCTTTTCTCGAGCGTTCGGCGTCTTTTTCCTTGCTTCCGACTTCCCCCAGCGACTCCGCGGCCCATCTCCGAACATTCCAGCATGGATCGTCGCATAATTTTATCAACTCATTGAAGACTGTTGCCGCGTCCGATTTATCCGGATCTGCTATTTGCAACGCCATCGGTGCGCGATCTGCCGCGAATGCATGGCCAACAGGTCCGATGTTGAGGATTATTATACTAAATGCAATCGTTAAAAATCGCATCGCTCGTCGCTCCTGTATGGGATCGATCATTAATATTTGTCAATGTATACAAACAATCGGCCAATCGGCAACCAACGGAAAAAGGAAAAATGGGGGATGATAGTTGTATCCTATTTTTTTAAAAAAGGGGACTTTCTGAATAAAACGAATCTGAATGAAGGAAAGAATGGGAATAAAAGGAATACAGGGGACGGAACGCCCCCGTTTAAGAATTTACTGAATCAGAATGTCGTTTTTCACATGGCTTGGATTGGTTCCTTCTACCCAAGCCGACAAACATCATCGGCGCCGGCAGTCGTCATGGGCATAAAGACCAAGGAGCCCGCCAATGTGACGGGCTCCTTTTTTGGGATAGGCTGAATTAAAAAACACAAAAGCCGGTACGCAAACCTCAATAGGCCGATCTGTTTCAAGATGGATCGGCAAGCGAACCAAGCGTGCTGGCTCTCACACACAACTTATTACAGCCTACCCTTATCCTCCGAAAACATTCTATGCCAGCCAGGCCGCCGGGCAAGGCCCTTCTCATATTGGCAAAACCGGCCAAAAAAGTCCATTTCAACGGCAATACGAGTTGTTAGACAGTTTGTATGATGTGAAAGCGCCGGCATACCGCCAATTAGGGAATATCTTTGTCATGTTTATAATATTAGTTATAATAGCGGGAATCTATTATCGATGAAGATCCGACCATCGGCGGTATGGTTAAAAATGCACCGATAAACCGCGGCCGATAATTTATCTCGCAATGCAATTCCGATTATCCACGCTTTTTTTGGCGTTTTTCAATGTGGCCGCTTCGATGGCGCCGTTCGGGGTGTGGGGATTATGGGTCTCCGGATTATTGTTTTCGGCCGCGTTGTGTCTCAACCGCGCCAATACCTTGCGATCCGGAATTAACTATGCAATTTTTGTCGTTCTTTTTGAACTTCTAATTACGGGAATATTTACGGGAATAATAAGGCCAGCTCAATACTTCGAACGCGTACCGGGCAAACGATCGCAATGCTTTAATAACCTAATGCAAATTGGGCATGCATTGATTAACTATCACAATGCAAACGGCCATTTTCCCATGGCAAATGCAGTTGATCAAAACGGCACTCCACTTTTCAGTTGGCGAGTGGAAATGTTGCCAATGTTAGGATATGACAAACTTTATAATTCGTTTGAGAAAAACGAACCGTGGAATAGTCCGCACAATGCCAAGATATTAGGTCATGAATTAATAAAGCAATATTATTGCCCAAGCGATGTTCGCGAAAAGGATGATTTTACGACAAACTATGTTGCCATAATCGGGCCGGGGACTGCCTGGCGAGAAGATGGACCGGTGAAAATTTCAGATTTGCCCGATGGAGGCTCTCATACTGTTTTGTTGGTGGAAGTTGCAAACTCGGGCGTACATTGGGCCGAGCCGCGCGACATTACCGTTGACGAAGCCCTGAATCGGATGAAAACCGGCAAAGGACTGGGCATATCCAGCGGCCATCCATCTGCCATCAACATATTATTTGCCGACGGATTGGTTGTGCCCATCAGGAAAGAAACGCCGATTTCCTCATGGAAAAGACTTTTTGCGGGACAAATAAAGGACCTCGATAGCATTGACAATAAGACCGCAGAGTCGGCCGCGGATGTCCCTAATCTCTCGTATCCGCCGCGCGAAGAAACCCACAGGCAGATCTCTGAGTCAATATTCTGGCGTTACATTCTTAGTTTCATCGTCTGGTATTTTTCGGTGGTGCTTCTGTTTCGCCGGGCGGTAAAAAGCCGGCGAAAACCCGCGATAACAGAATAGCGGTTTTGCTTCGCTCGTTTGGCAAGAACGGCGCCCCGCTAACCTTACTGCTCACAACCTCGGCAGAAGGCTGTCATATTCAGCGTGAGAGCCAATCCAAAACCAGACGATGGTATCCTCGTTTTGAACTCCCACTGCTCGCCAACCGATGCCCACTCGAATCGCATAGGCGGGCAATCTCTTTCCCACCCGCTTGAATTGGAGACCCGGATGTCCCGGATTCTTCTTCCAGAGTTTGTAATTTTTGCGGGCGATACGTTGAATACGTTCAGGCAACTTCCGAAAACGTGTACGAAAATCGTCGGTAAGATGAGATTTCAAAGTTCGTCGAACCCCATTTCCTTGGTCTTACCGGATTGGTACTCGTCGAGCGCCTTTTGTGCCAATTGATCGAGTTTATCTTGCGAATCGGCCAGGGTTTTGTCCCAACGACTTTCCCATTCAATCTCTTCGAGAAGTGCGGAAGCAAGTTCGTCTTGCAGATTTTCCGGCAATTGGCTTGCTTTTTGGAAGGCCTGAGCCAAAAGATTTGTCATTGCATATCTCCATTAGCGGAAATTCTGATTTGTTTGCCTCCCTCGATTATACTATATCCGACCTTATTTTCCAGTCAATTACGATTCTCAAGAATTTTGGGAAGGCCCCCTTTACATCTAAAACCGCCTTGCTAGAGTAATATAGTTATATTCGTTCCATCGGTGCGTTGGTGGTCGGTTTGCTTCCGCTGGAAGCGCCGACAAACAGGGAACTCCGGTGCAAAACCGGGACGGCCCCGCCGCTGTGACCGAGCGTAAGAAGGACGGCCCTATCTATTTGGCCATTGTCCTGCCGCGATTAGTAGGCGGCACACTCCGTGTGCCGCAATTCCGCACATTCCGTGTGCGGGCTGCAATCAGGCAAGATGAGAAGGCCAGGCCGGACTCAGGCTCGGGAGTCAGAAGACCTACCAACGCGGGTAGTGTGCTCTCTGCGTGGGACAGAGGGCCGCGTGTTGTTCGATGCTGGTGTTTCCATGCCGCGCAGCCGTATCAGGTTTGCTCACGCCTTGGGCTTTTCGCTGGTCGAATTGCTGGTGGTGATTGCCATAATCGGATTGCTGGCCGGCTTGTTGCTGCCGGCTGTTCAATCCTCGCGGGAATCGGCCCGGAGGATGACCTGCCTGAACAATTTGCACCAGATCGGCCTGGGCATGCTGACCTTTCACGACGTGTACAAGCGGTTTCCACTGGGCGGCGTGGAAATGAAAACGCTGAAAATTCCCGGCACCAACAAACTCCTTTATCCCAACGGCCGGCAATTGGCCTGGTCGGCGTACATTCTGCCTTATGTCGAATTGCAGTCGCTGGCCAGGCGGATCGATTTCGGCAAGGCATACGACAGCCCGGAAAACGCCGCTGTAGCGGTCGAGATCGTGCCCTTGTATTTATGTCCCAGCCATGCTCGGAATTCGTATTTGATCGATAGATTCGCGGCTTGCGATTACGGCGGAATATACGGGCAGCGAATTCTGCCCAACCCGGATCCGCAAAAGCGCCCGCAGGGGATAATGTTATACAGCCAATACGTCCGCATTTCCGACGTCAAGGACGGAACGACCCACACGCTGATCGTTTCTGAAGATTCAGAGTCTGCGGATATGAAGTGGATCTTCGGCTTGAATGTTTTTGATGTTTCCGGCCCCATAAACTCGGCTCAAGAAAACGACTTGTGGAGCAAGCATCCCGGAGGAGTAAACGGACTCATGGCCGACGGCAACGCACGATTCCTCAGCCAAGACATGGACAAGAACACACTCTCGGCCATCTGCACCAGGGCGGGAAAGGAACCCTTGGGCGAATTTTAAAAAATTTATGCAACACTTGTGACTTACATTTATTTTGAGGAGATATTTTTTATGAGATCGCATAGTTTTTCATGGCGGTTTTTTATTATATCATTCTTGGCCGGTATTATGATGTCTTCTGTTAATGCCCGCGCGGTCACAGTCGATTTTGAGGACCTTGCACTAGCTCCCGAAAGCCAGTGGCACGGGCCGGATCCATACGGGACAATTGTAACTCAAACATCGCCCTGGCCGTACACTTATACTTCCGGCAAATTCACCAGCGGCGGAGTGGATTTTCATAACAACTGCGATGTGGACGGTTATTGGTCGGGTTGGGCGTATTCCAACATGACTTACAATCCGGCCGATTACATGCCCGGCGATTACAATCCGGGCGACGGCAGCAACGGCAATCTCGATCCCGTGCCAACCGGCTGGACCAGCCAATATAACGCGGTCTCGGGCAGCGATGCGGGCGGCTCGGCCGGTTCGAGCGCCTACGGCGTTTGTTACACGTTCGGCGATCCGAGCAGCACGGCTATCACGCTTCCAAATCCAACTTCGATTCAAGGCGCGTTTTTTTCCGCCAATAATTACGAGTATTATTCAATGAAAGAGGGCGATCCGTCGTGGATGGGTTCTTTCGCCGCGAAAAAATTCACCGCCGCGGACCAGGACTATCTAAGACTCATCATCTACGGCAAAGATTCCAGCGGCAATGCAATCGGCGATCCAGTGACTTTTTATCTCTCCGACTTTCGAGATCCCAACAATCGAACCGACGATCCGAGAAAAGACAATTATATCGTCAACCAATGGACTTGGGTCGATCTTTCAAGTTTTGGCGGCTCGGTCAAGTCGCTGGAATTCGATATGGAATCCTCGGATTATGATGAGAACGGAATTCTCACGCCCACCTACTTTTTAATGGATAACCTGGCCACAGGTCCAAAACATTCATGGACGGGCGCCGCAAACAACAAATGGAGCAATGCGGCCAACTGGAGTTCGGGCGAAAAGCCCGGCTCGGGACAAAATATTATTCTTAACAACAACGCAAATACGAATATCGACTTGGACGGCAATCAGTATGTCGCGAATATCACTATTGACGGCGCTTCGGCCGGAGCTTTTACGTTGAATAACAACACGCTTAAGCTCGATGCGGGCGGTTCGGTGAAAGTTACCAACACAGTTACAACCAGCCAGACGTTAAACTGCAACCTGGCCCTGGCAGGCAATGGTTTTCTAGTCAACGATAGTGTTGCGCCGGGTCAGAGCTTGAATATCGCCGGCGACATCAAAAGCGACGCCCTCGGCGGCGTGCAAAACCTGATTTTAGACGGCGCTGGCAAGGGATTCATCAGCGGCACGGTCGGCGATGGCACAAGCGGCGGCACTTTGAGTTTGACAAAACAAGGCGCCGGCGTTTGGACGCTTGCCAACAGCACGGCCTATAGCGGAGAAACGACTATCCAAGAGGGACTGCTGCAATTAAATGGGACCGTGTCGAACTTGCATGCCATAAGCGGCGATGGCGATCTCGGCGTGGGCGACGGCGCGAATCCCGCCATGCTTGTCGCC
>JBEKSO010000143.1:0-12445 GCA_049516935.1 Thermoguttaceae bacterium | reverse complement strand
ACAAAGGCACACCACCCCACGCGGCATACTGGTAAGTCATGGCCGTGCATCCGATCCGGCCGGCATAATAAAATTCCCAGTTGCCGTCAAGCGACCGTTTTTTTTCCAGCCCGATGTACGGATAGAACGTCCACCAAAACTCTTGGTATCCCCAGGATGGATTGCCGTAATCGGTCACTCCGTCCTTGAGATCCCTGATCCAAAACCGCGTGCCGACGCCCGCGAAAAAACTGAGATTCGGACAGCAATCGGGTTCGATGTGCAGATCGTATTCGGCGAAGACGCCCAGGTAGCCCGTGGCCGAGGATAAAGGTTCTGTATAGTAATTGCCAGAGTCATCTATTTCAAACTGGCCATAACCCTTGTAGCGCATGGTCGCCCCGAAGACCGCCGCGTGGAAGCGTTCTATTCCCACCCGCCGCATGTAGCCAAAAGTCAGCAACGTTCCATACTCGTTGACATCATCCGAACCGGGCAGATGCTCATTCCAATTAAAATAATCCACCCGCGTGTACCAAGTCGATTCGATCAGCCTGTTGCCCAGGGCGGGCATGGTAATATCGGGCGGAGCGCAACCTGTATTGGCCGGGCCGGATAAATTCTGGTACTGCGGCCCCGCCAATGCGGGCGGATATGATGCGGGCGGATACGATCGTGGCGGATATGAATTCGGCGGATATGCCGTGGGCGGATACAACGTTGGGGGATACACAGTTGAATTGGCCGCGGGCCGGGAATAGACATCGGAAGACGACGGCCCGCGGATCAACGGCGAGTCCGCGCTGCCGGCGCCATAAGGCCCCGACTGACCGGACACCGGCCCATTTGAATTAACATCCTCGGCCAAGATGGGACAAATACTCACTGGGACGAGGATCATCAAAGCAGCGATCAAAACAATGCCTGAGATTTTCATCGAAGCTTGTCCTTGTGCTTTGCCCCTTTTTAATCAATGCCAGCATTGCATGCAGGTTGAACCATTTTTGGTCGCGCAGGGTAACGTTGTTCGACAATGCCTGCAACGTTACTATGGGGGGAGCATATTGCCGAAATGTCGGCGGCTGATGCCACTTTATAGCGGGAATAATGCTTATTGGCATGGCAAGATAGTTGGGCCATTTAGCAAGAATTCCTGAAAAAGATAATTTCCGGGGTAATTTGGGCCTGCCTTGAATCGCCTATTATGTAGAAAGTGCACTCATGAGAGCTTGCGAAAGGCCGGACATGACAAATTGGGATCAGATCGTAGACGAGCATGGCCCGTTTGTCTTTCGGCTTGCAAGACGAATCTTGGGTCCCGGACCGGACGCCGAAGACGTGGTCCAAGAGGTATTTTTGGAAGTCTTTCGGTTTCGTAAAAAACAAGAGATTGACAATTGGGGCGGATTATTTCACCGGATAGCAATCCATCGGGCCCTGGACCGGCTTCGTCGCCGGCATAAGACGGACCCTTTAAACATGATCGAGGTCTCCGATCCTGGAGACGGCCCGTTGGATAAAGCGGTCGCGGGAGAATTGGCCGCACGATTGCGCAATGCAATTACCCAACTCCCGGATCGCCAGGCCGCAGTGTTTTCGTTGCGCTACTTCGATGATCGATCGTACGAGCAAATTGGTGAGATCTTAGGCATCGAACCAATCGCGGTCGGCGCGGCCTTGCACAAGGCTCGCGTCAAACTCCAATCCCTGCTAGAGGAAAAAGTCAAAGGAGCCAAAAAATGAACGACTTTGCCCAAAATCGGGATAATATTACTCATCATACAGAACTCACCGGCGTCTTGCTGGAATCGGTCGAAGAAGTTCTTCGCGAACCAATTGAGGAAAAAGACCTGGCCCGGGCTCTTGACCGCGCTCGACAACCCTTTCAGGCGACATTGCCTCGGCGACCGCTTCTTTCGCGCAGACTTCTTATAACCGCGGCTATCGCCACGACAATCGCGGTAGTCGCCTTGTTCATTTTACCAAATTGGCGCCCGGTCGCGTCGGTTACTTGGGCCGAAGTGGTTGAAACCGTGGCGAAAAAGCCCTGGCTGCATGCAGTAACCACAACAGGCGATGGAACCAAGAGGGAAGAATGGTTCTTGGCCAGCCGGAAAATGATGTTTTTTCGTTATGGCGAATACCCTTCTTCATTGGATTTGGAGCAAAATATTCGCGAAGCCTATAATCCTAAAGAAAACACTATCTTTCGTACAACTGACAAAGGAAATCGGGATGAGCCAAACTTTTATAAAGAATTATTTATGACATTTGTTTCCGCCGACGTTGGACAGACAATCGACACCGGAAAAACTAAGCTCGTTCACCAAGAGCAGGACATCATTAATTTGTTGGGAAAACGCTGGATAGAACATCACTTCAAACCGGTTTACGAGGATAAAAGCAGATCTGATGCGACCGAAAATGCCGACCATGAATTGGTCGTGTATGTTGATCCCGACACGCATCTGCCATTCCGATGGGAGCAGGTTATCATCCTCAAGGGATTCGATCCTTCGAACAATACCGTGCGTTCTACTTCGCTACGCTGGGAAATTGATTATCCGGAAACAGGTCCTGACAGCATCTATGCCCTGGGAGTGCCGAAAAACGCAAAGGTGGTTGAACACGTATTCGATGTATTAGATCCTGAAATTGAGCGAATAGTGTCGGAAGTGCATGCGGCCCGGTGGTGGCAAGACAATTACTATGCCCTGGTGGTCCATTCGGACGACGAGCAGCATTGGTCACAGGCTGTACAGGTCTTTCGTGTATGGAAGAGCGGAATTGAGTGGAAGATCGCAAGAACTATTCAATCGCCATATTGGGACAACAAGTTACCTCCGGAAGACACCGATCCCGCCGCCTGGTGGAAGAAAAGGGCCGAAAAGTTACAGTTCGTACCGGAGGAACTATGTGATGGGAAGTGGATTTGGCAATATCTGGTTCAAGGGGTCAGACAACCAACGCCTCCGGAGATCAAATCAGGCACTCCGGAAAACTCATTGGTGATCGAGTCGATTGAAAAAAAACGCAATAAAATGATTTTGAATCGCAATGAGGCCTGGCGGAACTGGCTCATAAGCGCCGGACGCCCAAATATTTGTACATCTATGTGCAAAGCAACAATCGACCTCAAACCTAAGTCGGGCCCTCCAAACACCGTATTGCTCGAATTTCGCAATCCCATTATTGGGCAGCCAGGAAATCCTTTTGATCCCCCAATCCAACGCTGTTGGATTGCACCCGAAAAGAGCTATTTGGTGATGCGTAATGAATGCATCAACATAGTTGATGGCAAGGAGGAAATATTCTATTTCTATGAAATCGAAGGCGTAACTCAGTCGCCTAAGGGACAATGGTTCCCTGCGGTGGTCCGCAATCTAAATTATATAATGTCTGGATCAGACTCCATCATGCGATTCTATTACGACTTCAATTCCCCCATGCCGGACAGCTTATTCGAGCCTTGAGTTGTAGTCGTATAAGAGTCGTACCGATCTATAAAAACTCCACTAACGCAGCCAATAGCACCAACCAAACCCCCGGAGTAATCACCGGGGGCTAAATATACGGGGGGAGTTTTAACACACAAAATTCACGCTTCGGGCAATACTCGCCGCGTGGATTGATCTTCGCCCAATTGAATCGCAATTTTATTGGGTGGTTCATGACGAAAACGGACGCCGGTTACCGCGCTATGCAGCCAGCCGTCTTTTTTTGTAGTTTCTTCTTTGTATTCACCGGAATGAAGACAATTGAGAACAGGCTGTTTTGTATCCCGATCGATTACCCAAACCTCGGGCACGCCGATTTGGGCGTAAAACGGCAGTTTTTCCATCGTTTCATCGCCTGGGCTGCGAATCTCCACTACTACGGTCGGAGCGCCCTCGAAATACTCATCCCGGTCGATGTCGAAACAATCAGGGGTTAAGAGCACGAGGTCCGGAATGCGATAATTATCAGGCCATCCGCCTATTGAAGCTACGTTTATCTCATGGTAGACCTTATTGCCGGATGGATGTGCCCAAAAATTTCGCAACCAATATTCTAACTGCCCTTGTAAGTCTTGGTGGGTTCGATTTGGGCTGGGCGTCATGTGCAATACTCCTTCCCACATTTCATCCCACATTTCCGCGCCGGTTTTTTTTCGCCAATCCAACACGAATTGCGGAACTTCGGGCATTACAGCTCTCATCACTTGATCTCCGAAAGTTATTCACTATACCCCTAAATTGTAGTAAGAGTTGATTGCTTTAGTCAAGCCGATTTGGCAGGTTTTTGTCTTGCAAGAGGTTTTAGTCTTCCCTTGCGGAAATCCCAATAATCGGCATACTTATCGTATTGTCGCCAACTGGTAATCTTTTTTATGATGTGAGGGTCCTGCCGTGGAATCATCCGCGCTTGAATTTTTTAAAAATCTTTTGGAAACGCCCAGCCCGTCGGGTTATGAAACTCGCTTGCAGGAGATTGTACGCGAATACGCGGCCGATTTCGCCGATGAAGTGCGGACCGATTTGCACGGCAATTTGATCTTGGTGAAAAATCCGAAATCCCCGTTGCGCGTGATGCTGGCCGGACACTGCGACCAGATCGGCTTAATCGTACAGCACATTGACGATGATGGCTTTCTTTATATTCAGCCCATCGGCGGTTGGGACCCCGAAGTTCTGATTGGCCAGCTTATGACCGTGTGGGCCGAAGGCGGCCCGATCACGGGCGTTATCGCCCGCAAGCCCATCCATTTGCTTACGGAGGAGGAACGCAAACAAGTGCCGAAGATGAAGGATCTGTGGCTGGATATCGGGGCTGCCGACAAGGATGAAGCCTCGAAATTGGTGCGTATCGGCGACGCCGTGACCGTACAACTGGCTTTTCATCAATTGCAGAATAATTTTGCCGTATCGCCGGCCATGGACGACAAGGCCGGCTGCTGGGTGGTGATCGAGGCCCTGCGCCGAGCAGGCAAGCGGAAGAAAATCAAGTGTGGTTTATACGCGGTTTCCACGGTGCAGGAAGAAATCGGGCTGCGCGGGGCGCGGACCAGCGCCTTTGGCATCGATCCCCAGATCGGCGTGGCCGTGGACGTGACCCACGCCACCGACTGCCCGACAATAGAAAAGAAGGAAGAAGGCGACGTGCGCCTGGGCAAAGGCCCGGTAATCCATCGCGGACCGAACATGAATCCCAAGGTGGTGCATCGCTTGATTCAGGCCGCCGATGAGCACAAAATTCCCTACCAATTGGCCGCTTCGGGCAAGGCCACGGGCACCGACGCCAACGCCATTCAAATCAACCGGTCGGGAGTGGCAACCGGCCTGGTAAGCATCCCCAACCGCTACATGCACAGCCCGGTGGAGATGATCTCCATCGACGACATAGACCGGGCGGCGGACCTTTTGGCCCGGTTTGTGGAAGGGATCGATCCGGCCGCCGATTTTACCCCCTAGTGCGCGGCCATAGCCAAAAAGTGTGAGTTCAGTTGGGGCGACAGTTGTACTGTCGCCCCAGGAGTGGCAGTATAACTGCCACCCCAACATCTAGGCTGCTGACTTTACCCCATAGATTGCTTTTTTTTGAAAAATTTGTTAAAATTTAAGTTGGTCCTCAAGGCGAGATTTTATATGGAATCGCCAAGCCGCAAAGGTCTTTTCGAAAATGGCTCTTGGCTCAATGGATGAATTCCTGGCAGTTCTCGAACACAGCAAGCTTCTTAAGCCCGAGGAGTTTGCCGAAGTCCAGCGTCTTGCCCAAGAGGCGATCGATCCACCTGAATTGGCCAAAACTCTGGTTCGAAAAGGCACGCTCACCCGCTGGCAGGCAGGTCAGCTACTGGCCGGGCGCAGCAAATGCACGGTAGGCAAGTATAAGCTGCTCGAGCTTCTCGGCCGGGGCGGCATGGGGAGCGTGTACCTGGGCGAGCACGTAATGATGAACCGGCGTGTGGCCCTGAAAATCATTCCCCGCCATATAGGCAAAGATCCCGCCGGCCTGGAACGTTTTCTCGCCGAAGCCCGAACCATCGCTTCGTTGGATCATCCCAATGTAGTCCAGGCTTACAGCGTCGATAACGAAGGCGATCAATATTACCTGGTCATGGAATACGTCGAGGGCCTGGATCTCAAACGCCTGGTCGAAGCCGAAGGCCCCTTGGATTGCGCAAGCGCAGTGGACTACATCCGGCAGGCGGCCGAAGGCCTGGCTCATTCCCATTCCCGAAACATGGTGCATTGCGATATAAAGCCCTCGAATCTGATAGTCAACCCCCAGGGCGTGGTAAAAATCCTGGACATGGGCCTTGCCCGATTGGCGGGCCAGGAACAAGCGGGCGGCGAAGTAAGCGAAGAAGACGAGCGAATCCTGGGCAGCGTCGATTACATGGCTCCCGAGCAGGCATTGCACACCGCCGATTTCAACCATCGCGCCGATATCTATTCCTTGGGCTGCACGCTCTATTTTCTGCTTACCGGCCACGCCCCGTTCCCCGAAGGAACCCTGCCCGAGCGGATTCTCAAACATCAGAACCAAGAACCGCAATCCATCTCGGCCGAGCGTTCCGACGTGCCCCAAAGTCTGATCGAGATTTGTAAAAAAATGATGTCTAAACGGCCTGCGGCCCGTTATCAGACTGCGGCCGAACTAAGCCAGGTCTTGGCCGCGTGGCGTCCCGGGGAAAAGCGCGTGCAGCGAGTGCTACAGTTGAAAAAGGCCGAGCCGGTGGACGAATTGCCGGGTCCCGACTTGTTGGGCACGGATTTAAGCGAGTTGTTCCGCAAAGGGATGGGAGTCTCGGCAACCGCTCCTTTGATCTCCAGAAAACAGCCCCCACCAAGCCGGCTCGATAAGCTGCCCCCGGCCCTGCGCCCCTTGCTGAGCACCCCGCTGCGGGCGATGGCAACACTGAGCGTTTCGGCGGCGGTAGTCGTGCTGCTGGTCATAGCAGGAATTGTGTTTTTTGGCAGTCATAACATAGAGACAACAGTCGCGACCTCGGGTGAAGGCGCTGAGACGAATGTGAAGCCGGTGGACAACGGAACGCAGTCTAAACAGACCGACGATACTAAACCAAAAACCGAAGATGGCAAGAGTCAAAACAGCAGCGAAGGTGCTGCAACAAATCCACCGCCCGCCCCCAACATACCTCAGCCGTCCATCGAGCCCGGTACCCAGCCGCCTCCGGAACAGCCGCCTCAGCCCATTACTCAGCCACAACCACCGGAACCGCCCCAACCGGAGTTGCCCGCGACCGACCTCCTGAAGGAATTGGCGGCCAGCATCGATTTGCCTGAAATTTCTAAAATAGACGCAAAAAATATATACGAAAATACGGTGTCTTTGGGTAAGGTCCCATTGCCCCCGGGCGTGACTTTACAACTTGTGCTTATCGGCGGCGATAAGGCCGTCAAAGCCTCCGATTCGCTTATCATGATACCTGCCAGGCAGTCGTCGCTTTGGCAGGTTTACGTGGAAACGGCGTCTAAAGAAGACGGCGATCCTACTGGACATATCGAAATTGCCCAATTCAGGATCGTAGCCGGAAATCTCATGTTTAATTGGATTCCCAATGTAACTTCCGTTTATGCCGAGGCTCTGAAAAATTGCGGGATACTTGCCTTCGCCCAAGGCCAACAGCAGTTTGTGCAATTATGCCGTCCGCGGCTGGTTGAGCCGCTGATGCTGGATATGGACACCGGCGTGGCGAAAGTGGCTCTTCAGATGGGAACGCCGCCGGAGTCGGGCAGTTTACGCGTGCAAATCACCGACCGGGACCCCGCCGTTTTTCCCCCTAATTCTCTGCAACCCAGCGACACAATAGAAGTAAAAACCGAAGGCGAAAGTGAAATAAGTTTGGTCTTCACCGAAGAGAAGTTTGCCAACTTCAACGTGAAAATAACCGCGGAAATTGCAGGTCAAAAACTTGAGCTTAAAGCCACGGCCATGTATGAAATTCCCGACCAACAAATGAAGGTGTTCAAATCCAGGGAAGCCTTGAAAACGCTCAATGAATTTCTCAAAAAACAAACCAGCGCGCAAACCACGCTCAATAATCCGGGCGTTGGTTCCGCCAGTAAAAAAGCCGCCGGCAAAACGCTCGACCAATTGAAAAAACCTGTTGAATTTCTCCAGGATTTAAAGGGATTATACGAGGCATTGAACAATAAGGGCAAAATTCACTACAGGGTTTTTAATCTCTACGGCAGATACAAAGTCGAGTTGCTTACTACCCAGGTTCCCGTCGTGCAACCGGTCGAGGTCACGGATGACAGCCAAAACTCCGCCGCTCAACCCGGATCTGAGCAACCCCCAAAGAAACCGGCAAAAAAGCCGCCAAAGAAAAAACCTCAATAGAACAGGCTTTTATGCCTGTTTTTCAAGGAGCCGTTAACTATGCTGCGTCTTTATCCTGCCTCTATTCAAGGACTATTGAGCCGTCGCGCCATTATCAGCTCAGTCGCCGTCGCCGCAGCGCTGTTGCTAAGTTCGCTATTGTACGCCCAACGATCGAGGGAATATCGCAGCGGCATAAAATGGCCGGAAGTCAAGGTAGTCGATCCCGGCGACCCGGGCGGACACCCGGGCGACGCCATCGTGTTGTTCGACGGAAAAGACATGTCGCAATGGGTCGATGGCGATGCCTGGAAGGTCCAAGACGGCTACGTGATCACCGCCAAACATGACATCCATACAAAACAAGCCTTTGGCGATTGTCAGTTGCACGTGGAATGGGCCGCGCCTGAGGAAGTTTCAGGCAGCGGCCAGGGGCGAGGCAACAGCGGCGTTTTCCTCATGAGCCTGTATGAACTGCAAGTTCTCGATTCCTACGACAACTCCACGTATCCCGACGGGCAGGCAGGCGCAATCTACAAACAACAGCCCCCCTTGGTAAACGTCTGCCGCAAGCCGGGCGAGTGGCAGACTTACGATGTCGTATTTACCGCGCCGAGATTCGACGAACAAGGCAAACTCGCCCAACCGGGGTATATTACCGTTTTGCAAAACGGCGTCCTGGTTCAGAATCACTTCGAACTGCAAGGCGCGACTTCGTTTACCGAAGCGCCTAAATATACGGCCCATCCGGCCAAGATGCCGCTACTGCTGCAATACCACAACAACAAAGTCCGCTTCCGCAATATTTGGATTCGCGAACTATAAATAACTCAAACTGTAAAAATTGACCTCCCAACCCGACGTAAACGTCGGGCCTACTACCGCTGCGCGGAAACGCCCGTAAACGGGCGTGACGCCACGATTTACGCCAATATTTAACGTCACTCGTTTACAGTTTGAGTAAATAAGTGTTTTACTCGTTCCCACGCTCCGGCGTGGGAAGGAAAGTGTTTCGGCCTGAGAGTGATCTCTCGTATATTTTTATTAACCGGTTCGGCTGGTAATCTCGATCAGATGATAGCCGAATTGGGTTTTAATCGGACCGTGTACTTTGCCTATTTCGTCACTGAACACGACCTTGTCGAACTCGGGCACCATTTGTCCTTGACGGAATTCGCCTAAATCGCCGCCTTGCTTGCCCGAGGGACATTGTGAATGTTTCCGGGCGACTTCGGCGAAATCGGCCCCGGCGGCGATGTCGGCTTTGAGTTTTTCACAGGCTTCTTTAGTAGGAACCAGAATGTGTCGGGCAGAGGCTTTTTTGGCCACGGGTTTTTCCTTTCAAATAAGTTAAGAATTCAACACCGGCGTTGTTATGTTGGGGCAGCAGTTTAACTGCTGCCCCAACATAGTGGCTAAAGCGAAGCAGCATAATTTATTGATGTTTGCTTAGATAATGGTCCGGCAAGACAACCTTTTTGATGTAATTTCCGGCCTCCCGTTGGTCGGCCTCGGTTCATTCGCCATGCAAACGTCAATAAGATGGGTAATTATTTCACTGTCTATGTGGCTAAGCAAGTACTTTCGGATTTTCACTGCTTTTTATCTTCGATTGCAATTATAATAACAGATAAGTGTTCCCATTGACGTCGGTCGATCATAACCGATAATCAATATGGGGGGTTGTGATGACCGAATTATCGCCAAATTCTCTAGCTTCCGACGTCAGGCTTACGGATAGTTTCCTGGCCATGGCCGAGGGGATCAGCGATTTTGTTTGTCTGGCCACTTCGCACGGAGAGCCGTTTTATCTGAATCCGGCCGGCAGGCGGATGCTGGGATTGGCGCAAGAACAGGATGTATCGACCGCCAATCTGCGCGACTTTTACGATCCCGAATCTTGGGTCCAACTCCGCGACACGGCCGTGCCGGCCGTCAATAAAACCGGCCAATGGAAAGGGGACTGCCGCTTGCGCAACCTGCAAAACGGCGAGGTTATCGATGTCCAAACCACCATGCTGCGGGTGAAATCGCCCGAGGGGAACCGGCCCACGACCTTGGCCATTATCCATCGTGAAATAAGCGATCGCTTGAATTTAGAACAAGCCCTGGCCCAATCGCAAGCCCGAAAACACGCCATTCTGGAATCCTCGCTCGATCCCATCATCACCATCAATCACGAAGGGATTATTACCGAGTTCAACCGGGCGGCCGAACAAACCTTCGGGTATACCCGCGACAAAATCATCGGCACCAAACCCACGGACGTCTTGTTCTCCTCCAGCATGGCGGCTGGCGAGCAGCAGCGCATCGAACGCTATCTGGGCGCCGGCGAGGGCTCGCTTTTAGGCCGCAGGGTCGAGGTGACCGCTGTGCGGGCAAACGGCGAAAGCTTTCCCGCCGAAATGGCCATGACCATCAGCCAGGAACACAACGCCGCGGTGATGAGTTTCTTTTTCCGCGACATAAGCGCCCGGAAAAAAGCCGAGGCCGAACAGGCCCGTTACGCGGCCGAACTCGAACGTTCCAACAGCGAACTGGAGCAATTCGCTTACGTAGCCTCGCACGACTTGCAGGAGCCGCTCCGCAAAATCCGCACTTTCTCCGATCGCCTGTTGCTGAAACAGGCCGAACAACTCGACGAGGAAGGGCGCGATTCGCTGCAGCGCATGCACAATGCCGCGGCCAGAATGCAATCCCTTATCGACGGATTGCTGGCCCTCAGCCGGGTGACGACCAAGGGACAAAAATTCGAACAAGTCGATCTGGCCAGGGTGGCGGCCGAGGTGGTCTCCGATTTGGAAGTCCAAATCAAACACGTCAACGGCCGCGTGGACGTGGACAAACTGCCCAGCGTTCAAGCCGATCCCCTGCAAATGCACCAGCTATTCCAGAATTTAATCGCCAACGGATTGAAGTTCCATCGCGCCGATGAATCGCCGGTAGTCAAAGTATCCGGACGATACATGCCCGGGCGGGAAGATCGCAAGCCAGGCCGTTTAACCAACCAGCAGTGCCGCATCCTGGTTGAAGACAACGGCATCGGATTCGACGAGAAATACGGGACGCGAATTTTCGGCATATTCCAACGCCTCCATCCCCGCGACGTGTATGAAGGCACCGGCATCGGCCTGGCCATCTGCCGTCGAATCGTCGAACAGCACGAGGGGACCATTACCGCCCATAGCGTTCCGGGAAAAGGCAGCACCTTCGAAATCCTCCTGCCGGTTGTGCCCCCCAAGAGGAAATCAGAAAGCGACAGCATACACACGATGTAAATGTCTAATGTCGAATGAAAAAAATAAGAAATATGGACCAATACCGAATAAACCAATGAAACCATTCGCGGTTTAGTGCTTAGAAATTCAAATAGTGGTCAGTAAACTGACCACCCCTTTATAAACCTTGTACTACAAATCCTGAACCCTGAACCCTTACCAATGGCTGAATCCGGCAAACGGCGGACGATTTTGATGGCCGACGACGATGCCGAAGATTGTCAGTTGGTCCGCGACGCCCTGGGCGAGGTGGGCCAAGCGCACGATCTTCGTACGGTTCGCGACGGCGAAGAATTGTTCGACTACCTGCGGCATCGCGGGGAGTACGAAAGCACTAATGCCGCGCCCCGCCCCGATCTGATTCTGTTGGATTTTAAAATGCCCCGCAAAGACGGCCGGGAAGCCCTCGAAGAAATTAAGTGCGATCCGCAACTGCGGCGGATCCCCGTCGTCATCTTGACCACTTCCACGGTCGAAGACGATATCGCCTTTTCCTACGACATGGGAGTGAATTCGTTCATTACCAAACCCACCACGTTTCGCCAGTGGGTGGAAATTATAAAAATTTTGAGCAAATACTGGTTCGAGGTGGTGGAACTGCCTCCCGGGGAATGCCCCAATTTTTGCAAAGTAAAAATCGGACTGTCTCCTTCAGAGCCGCGTCGTATTTGCGGAGAATCAGAGCCGGGCTGTGTCAGCCCGGAATAACCCTAAAATAACTATTTTAATGCACTCGTAACATGGACGAAGAACGCGTAAGAATTCTCCTGGTGGAAGACGATCCCGACGACGTCTACGTCATGCAAAACCTGCTGGGCGACCGCTGGCACGGACCGTTCGAGCTTGTGAACGTCGAATTG
>JBEKSO010000142.1:0-9319 GCA_049516935.1 Thermoguttaceae bacterium | reverse complement strand
ACGAAGCGGCCGCTACGCATCTGCGATCCCAGCGAGGTGGGACAAGATTATTATATAGTCGCCGCAAAAGCCGCGTTCAAGAAACAATACGCCCCCAGGATCGCGATCATTTCTCAGTCGTTAACGCGGGCAAGACAAGAGTAGCGATTATCTTCTATAAAATCTGGGCATGGGAATAATCTCATTTACGCGAGATCTATAATCGAGATACGCCTTCCCGAATTTCTCCTCCAAATACCGGTCCTCGCGCCTGATCAACAGCTTGAAAATGATATAAGACACAAGCGACGCCAAAAGCATCGGCCACGATCGGCAAAGCAAGGCGATCCCCGGGAAGATGAAAACTATCCAGGCCGAATAAATCGGATGACGCACCAATCCGTACACGCCCGATGTGACCAATTCGCCGCGGCTGAACGCACGCACGATGGTCCAAACCGCAATCGCCCACATGGGAACGCCGCAAATTAAAAGCACAATGCCCGCGCCCGCCAATATGGAATAAGAGACCGAACGTATCAGAAAAACATCGGGCCAAAAGTGCGTCGCCATCCCGGCAATAATATCATACGCAATGGCCGGAACATAAATTTTCGGCCCAACACCGAAATGAGTCATCCTTTGTCCCATTTTGGTTTGCTCCTTCCCCTGTCAGTGTATTGACGCCGCAAAAACCCCCGCTGTAATCACCCGGGGCTAAAAGCCTATCCCAAAAGTCCCCTCTCCCTTTGGGAGAGGGTTAGGGTGAGGGTTTAATCGCCGTGAATTCTTAGTTCTAATCTCTTGCTGTAATTGAAGTTTTATGTTTTGGGATAGGCTCTAAATATGTTTTCATCGCATTCATCGGGCAAGTTTAATCAGCTCCGCCGCGCCCTGCTGCAAAAGTTTTTCCGCCACGCGCCGCCCCAGATCAACGGAGTCCTGTAATTCGGCATCCCCAACGGCCTCTATTTTGCGCCGTCCGTCCGGGCTCAGCACCCGGCCCGTAAGCACAAGCCGCCCGTTTTCCACGCGCCCCCAAGCGGCAATCGGCGTCAAACATCCGCCGTGCAATGCGGCCAGCATCGCCCGTTCGGCCAACACGGCATGGTGCGTCGGCGGATGATCGAGAGCCGCCAAAACAGTGCGAGTCGCCTCATCGTCGCGCCGCGATTCCAATCCCAAGGCCCCTTGACCCACGGCCGGAAGCATCATCGACATCGGCATGAATTGAGTTATTTCCCCGGCCAGTCCCAGGCGCGCCAGTCCCGCTTCGGCCAGCATCAAGGCATCGTACTGGTTCTCGTGCAATTTTCTTAACCGGGTATCGATGTTGCCGCGGATCTCTTTCGTCTGCAAGTCCGGACGCACGTGCAGTATCTGCGCCCGGCGCCGCATGCTGCTCGTGCCCACTGTGGCCCCCGCCGGCAATTGCTCCAAAGTCTTCCAAGCCGGCGATACCAACACGTCGCCGCATGGCGCCCGCCGCGGCATCGCCGCAAGTATCAACTCCGGCGGAGTGTCGGTGGGCAGGTCCTTCAGGCTGTGCACCGCCAAATCGATCCGCTTGTCCATAAGCGCCCGCTGAATCTCCTTGGTGAAAACGCCCTGCCCTATGTCTTGAATCGGACCCTGATGCCTGTCCCCGCCGGTCGTGATCGGCGCCAGTTCCACCTCGACGCCCGCAGCCCGTAATTCCCCGGCCACCCAATCGGCCTGCCGGCGGGCCAACGCGCTTCCACGGGTGCCAAGGCGGAGATGCATCTTAAATGATGATTGATGAATGTTGAATGATGAATTCCGTACAAAACCGCTTGCGGTTTCGCACCGGGTACCCTCTGGGTGACTGACCACTGTCCACTGCCCACTGTCCACTAACTTTAACTCATATTGTTCTTTAAGATTTCGCTTCCGGCAACGCCGGGGCGGAACGCATCTGTTCCAACCGCATCGACGGCACCACCACCCCGCAACTGACGATGTATTCGCAGGCCTGATCGAATGTGATATTCAAGTCGATGCACTCGCTCTTGCGCACGCTGATGGTGCAGCCGGTGATCGGCAATGGCGAGTATGGAATCAGCACCGTAAGCATCGGTTCCGCAATGGCCGCGCGGACTTCGGCCAGCGCTTCGCCGGTGACAAATCCCATTTGCCAGGTCCCCTTGCGCGGAAATTCCACGGCCACGATCCGCGTAAACTCGAACTGGCGATCGGCAAAAATAAAATCGGAAATCTGCTTCGCGGCCGAGTACACGTTGCGCACCAGCGGCAATCGGCGAATCCCGCTTTCCAGCAAATGGATAAAATATCCCCCCACGTCCACGGTTATGAACTTCCCCAGCAAATAAAGCAGCAACACAAAAAAAGCCAAAAACAGGGGAACCACGTAAAACGGCCGCAGCACCGTCAACTCCACGTAACGGCCATATATCTCCTCGCCCCCGGCGGGCATGGCTTCGGAACCGAGCGATTGCTTCACCCGCTCGTACACTTTTTCCGGTATGAACGTGCCGCCCGGCAGACGCCGGTAAACGCACCCCTTCACCTCGACTTGTTGATCCGCCGGCTTGGCCTGGGGAAAGTCGTTATGGATATCGGCCGTTACCCAGACCAATCCTTCCCGCGCGGCGTACATCAACGGTTCGATAATGTACGATTTTGTGGTATTGATTGCCCAAATCAGGATCAACACCGTCAACAGCGGCGGCAGAAAAACCCCCAGCCCGCGAAACACCGCTCGGCGAAATGCGGCGCGGCCGCGTTTATGCGATTGTTGCGGCGTGTTTGGACCATCGTTCATGGCATTACATTGTTCATTTTCCCGCCTCATTGACAAGGGGGCGGCTAAAAGAACTAGAGATAAGAGTATTTATTAAAAGGCCCGGGCAATTTATTGCCCGGTTTAGCGGGATGTGAGATTAAGGATGAATAAATCCAGCAAACCGCTTGCGGTTTCGCGATAGTTGATTTTAGGTGGGCAGTGAACTGCCCACCCCCTAACGACCCACTGCCCGCTGTCCACCGCCCACTGCCCACTATCTAAAATCTACTCCCTCCCCTGTGCCCGGGCGACGACTGCCACGGCAACCATCGCGGCCCCGGCCTTTTTCAGCGCCGCCGCGGCCTCGCTGCAGGTGGCCCCGGTTGTCAGCACGTCATCGACCAGCAACACCCGGGCGCCTCTCAACCGCTGCGCCAAGCGAACTCGAAATGCCCCGCGCATGTTGCTAAATCGCTTTATAGGCGAAAGCTCCGATTGCGGCTCGGTGTTTTTGCATCGCACCAGCAGGCGGCGCCGCACGGGCAGCCCCAATTTCCGCCCCAAACACCGCGCCAGAAATTCCGCGCTGTTCGTCCCCCGCCGCAGCCGGCGCTTCCAATACATCGGAACCGGAACGATCATCTCCGCCTCCAGCTCGTCCAATTCGCTAAATCGCTTTTGCCCAAAAAGCCGGCCCAGCGCCAAAGCCAGGTTTTCATGCCGCGGATGCTTCATGCGCAAAATCGCCTCGCGAAGATTATCTCGATACCCTCCTATTGTTACAACCGTATCGAACAGCAACGGCGGATCTTTGCACAAGGAACATTGCTCCGGCGATTCCCCGTCTCCGGAAATCGCTCCCCCGCAGTGCCGGCAGCCGACCCACTTTTCCGGTACAAGTCGGCGGCAACACTCCGCACAAATCGGCACATGGTCTTCCAGTTCGGCAATTTCAGCCCGACAATAGGCGCAACGCGGCGGAAACAGCAAATTCAACCCGCCCGCCGCAAAATTTACCAAAGAATCCCCAACTCGCCGTACCAATCCCTTCATGATTTGTTCTCGGAATTATTTACTGGACGTAATTGCTCTGAATGTAGCAGGCACACTCCGTGTGCCGTCGGCATTCTCCGCATTATGTTGGTATTATTCACACATTTTATCAAATTACCAGCGGGAATAGTGGGCGGCCCGATTCGTTTGGTGGGTAACGGATTGACCGATTTAATTCACCATATTATGATATTAAAGGTAAGTTGTTTTGCTTATTTTCACTATCGCCGGAGCACTTTCGTGGCAACCTTAGAAGCTAATGACGACGGCGGATTAAACCTGCCTCCGGAACTGATGCGCGATGCAAAGCCCCACGCCAAATTCGAGTTGGAAGTCCTTGGCGATATGCTTATTTTGCGGCCGGCGGGCAAGAATCAACCATTCTGGCAGAAAGCAACTGCGCAACAACGTGCTGAAATGTTCCGACAGTGGGCTGAATCGCCGCGCCCACCCACACCGGATATCAGTCTTGAATCCCTGCGACGGGAGAATATGTACGACTGATGGCTCGTTATCTCATCGACACCAATGTTCTTCTTCGCTCAATCGCTAGTACATCCGTTCAATATCCCACGGCTATCAGCGCCATTACATCGCTTTTAGCAAATGGACAAGAATTGTTTTTGGCCCCGCAGGTGTTAATGGAGTTATGAGCGGTCGCCACTCGTCCGATTGATGTAAACGGTTTCGGCTGGCCAGTAGAGATGATTCGCGGTAAAATCAACAACTCGTTAGACCAGTTTCCCATATTGCCGGAAACGCCGGCGGTATTCGAAGAGTGGCTTCGTCTGGTCACCGAGCGAAAAGTGGTCGGCAAACAGGTGTACGACGCAAGACTGGTCGCCTTACTTAATACCCATGGTATTACACACATTTTGACTTGCAATTTGGGTGACTTCAAGGATTATGGCATTACCGCCGTATCACCGGATGAAATCCTGCCACATTAAACACTCTTTTGCCCATCTTCTACCTATTCTTCCCATTTGATCTACACCGCCTCGGCTTTTTGTGGTATTTAAAAAGGGTGCAGTAGTCAGGATTCAGGCTTCAGCATACATATAGTAGCGCAACCCTGAACCCTGAACCCTGAACCAAGCAATGTCCATAGTGTCCATTTCGTCCATACCGTCCACTGTCCACCGCCCACTGCCCACTAAATCCTGAATCCTGCCATGCAAACTCACAACGGTCTAAGCCAGCGAGCAACTTGGGCCCCCGGGGAGCCGATTGCCACGGTTTTGATGGCCAGGACCTTATCACAGCCGGACCTGGTTTCTTTGGCCGCCGGTTTTGTCGATTCCGAAACCCTGCCTATCGAAACCACCCGCTTGGCCGCTGAAGCCATTCTATCCGATCCCCAAAAGGCCCGCGCCAGTTTGCAATATGGTTCCACCATCGGATATCTCCCCCTCCGCCAGGCAGTGCTCGATCGCATGCTCCAGGCCGACGGCCGCACGGCCCGGGAACTGAACGTCTCCGCCGAACAAGTCGTAATCATGCCCGGCAGCAATCAGTTGCTGTTCCTCTTGGGCGACGTGCTCATGGACCCCGGCGACATCGTAATTTGCTCCGCGCCCAGTTATTTCGTGTACTTGGGCACGTTGGCCAATCTCGGCGTTCGGGCGGTGGGCGTCGAAACCGACGACCAGGGTATTATCCCCCAGGCCGTCGAAGCGGAATTGCGCCGGCGGAAATCGGCAGGCGAACTACATCGCGTCAAGGCAATCTATGTCACCTCTTATTCCGACAATCCCAGCGGCATAACCCTGCCCGTCAGTCGCCGGGCGGAACTGGTCGAAATTGCCAAACGCTGGTCGCGCGAAAGCAAACTCTACATCATCGAGGACGTCGCCTATCGCGAGTTGCGCTATTACGGCGAGGACCTGCCCAGCCTACGCAGTTTCGACCCAGAAGGCCATACCGTAGTTCAGGCCGGCACGTTTTCGAAGTCCTATTCGCCGGGAATTCGCGTGGGTTGGGGCCTTTTGCCGCCTGCCCTGCTCAAGCCCGTATTGGCCGAAAAAGGAAACATGGATTTCGGCTCTCCCAATTTCAACCAGCTTTTGATGTCCGCCGTTTTAGAATTGAATCTGTTCGACCGGCACGTCCGCCTGGTGCGGGACAAATACCGGGAAAAACTGGACGCCGTGCTCCAGGCGGCCGACGAATTTTTAGCCCCGCTTAAGGGCCTGCGCTGGGTCCGCCCCACCGGCGGCTTGTACGTATGGCTCCGCTTGCCCGAGGATATCGACGCCGGACTCGGCGGCCCCCTGTTCGACAAGGCCGTCGAACAAGGCGTGCTCTACGTGCCCGGCGAGTATTGCTATCCCGGTGAAGGTGTCGCAGTGCGAAAAAACGCCATCCGCTTGAGTTTCGGCATCCAGGGCCGCTTAGGACTCCGCCGCGGCGTCGAATCCCTGGCCCGGGCAATCAAGAGCGTATTGAGAAAATAGAGTCTTGAATTTTTATTGCATATTGAACAATTGCAAAATCCAAATTGCAAATTGAACAAAGATAAAGACATGAGTTCGGCGCAGAACAAGGCGTTTAATTCTTCTTCAATTTGAAATTTGCAATTGACAATTTACAATTTGCAATATGTTTGGTTGCGGCCAAAAGCCGCGCTGGAATGAGGATTGACTATGGGCATCATCGACCGTTATCTGCTCCGACAGTTTTTAAAGACTTTTTTAATTTGCTTTTTAAGTCTCATGGGCCTGTATGTCATCATCGACTGCACCACGCACGTCGAGGATTTCCTCCGCTGCGGCGAAAAAATGGGCGGCGTGCTGAAATTCGCCGGACAATATTACAGCTACAAGACCTTCGCCATCTTCGACCTCATAAACGGCATCCTCGTGCTCATCTCGGCCATGTTCACCGTATCCTGGCTGCAACGCCACAACGAGATGACCGCATTGATGATGGCGGGCATTTCGCGGGTTCGAATAGTTATGCCTTTAATTGTCGCCGCCATAGTAATTAGCCTCTTGGCCATGATCAATCGCGAATTGATCATGCCCCGTTATCGCGACGAATTGGCCCGCCGCCCCCAAGATCTCATCGGTGACCTAGGCCAATCGCTCGATCGGCAATACGACTACCAGACCGATGTGTTGATCAGCGGCAAGTGCACTTACGCCGACAATAAGCGCATCGAGTCGCCCGACTTCCTCATGCCCCCGTCGCTGAAGCAATACGGCCGGCACGTCCAAGCCGAAAACGCATATTATCTGCCGCCCCAAGGCGACCGGCCCGGCGGGTATCTATTCGATAAAGTCGGAGAACCAAAACATCTCGATACGCGGCCGTCCCTATTCTCGGCCGGCCGGCCCGTGTTGATCACGCCCCATGATCGGTCCGACTGGCTCAAGCCCGAGCAGTGCTTTATCGCCAGTAATCTCGATTTCGAGCAACTCACGGGCGGAGTGGGCTTTAAAAACTTTTCCTCCACCGCACAGTTGATCGCCGGTCTGGACAATAGCAGCGTGGGGTTCGGCGCAGACGTCCGCGTTAAAATCCATGCCCGCATCGTCCAGCCTCTGCTCGATATCACGCTCTTGTTCCTGGGTCTGCCCCTTGTGGTGCGGCGCGAAAGTCACAATGTCTTCCTCGCCATTGGAATGTGCATGGGCATAACCACCATTTTCCTTGTGGCTGTAATCAGCCTGCAACAACTCGGATCAAGCTCCATGATCAAGCCCCCCGCACTGGCCGCTTGGATGCCGCTGATAATATTCATTCCCCCGGCCGTGGGCCTGGCGCATTCGATGTGGGAATAAACCCGCTCGCGGTCTCGCGAGTTAAACCGCTTGCGGTTTCGCGATGCTTATCTTAAGTGGCTAGAAAATTGCCTACCCCCCACTGCCCACTGACCACTGACCACTGCCCTCTGCCCACTGACCACTGACCACTACATATCGCCTACTTCTTCTTCGCCGCTTTCACGGCCTCTTGCGGCGTGACTACCCCGTCGTTGTTCAAATCGTATTGGGCGAATTCTTTCGCCGCGGCTTCCGTGTCGCCTTTGACTTTAATGAACTCCAACATGCTTACCACCCCGTCGCCGCTGGTATCGGCAGTGATGAACCAACCGGGGATATCCTTCGGCAGGCGCTCGGTCGGCGTCGGCAAACGGAACTTCGATTTGCCCGCATTTACACCCACGGCATTACTCGCCCCGGCGCTCGTGGCAACCGCCACGCTCGAGCTCTGTCTGGGCCCGCTCCCGCTGTCCGCGGCTAGGAAATCCGTTAGTTCCTCCAGCGTGATAACGTCGTTGTGATTTTTATCTGCCGCCCTATACTCGGGCTTCATTTCCGACCACTCTTCTTTTTCCAACTGGCCATTGCCGTTTTTGTCGTACTGTTTCATTAAACTTTTGGCATATTGACGAATTCGATCGTCAAGCGGCGGGGCGGATGACGCGGAACTCGAAGATGAATCGCCGCTTGCGCCGCTCTTTTTTGCGCTCGCCGCGGCAGCGGAAATTGGCACGCCGAACCCGGGTATGGGCGTCAGCTTTATCGACGCCACTTCGCCGAAGCCCGGCACCAATGGCGCACTGGCCGCATCACCGGCTTTGGCCTCCTCCGAAGTCTTCTCAGGCGTCGATGGAAGAGCCGACTGCCCATTTTGAATCCTAAATTGATTAGTCATTGACTCTTGAATCTTGCTTATCGGCATGGGGTATTTCGGTTCTATTCCAGCCCCGCGCAGTATGCGGTCCAACATAAAGGCGTTGGGACCCTGTGCCTCTTCCGGCTCGATTATGCCGTTGTGATTGGTATCAATATTCTGCAGCATGACCTGCATGCGTTGCATTCGCATTTGTTGCATGGCCTCAGGCGTCATGCCTCCCATTCCTCCCATAGGCCCCATGCCAGCCATACCTCCACCCATTCCTCCACCCATGCCTCTCATACCCCTGCCACCGCCCATGCCTCCGTACATTCCTCCACCCATGCCACCGTACATTCCACCGCCCATGCCTCCACCCATGCCTCCACCCATTCCGCCCATGCCTCGCATGCGTCCCCCACCATATTGACCGCCGTATCCGCCACCTGGACCGCCTTGCCCCATGTCTTGTGCCGCCGCAATAGGCACAAAAACGATTAAGGCAATCAAAATCATGAAACTTACGACTTTTTGCATAGCCAAACCTTTACCGCTTCGCATCCCACTACTGTGAAATTCGATTGATGGCGCCGATACTTGGAAACCAATTTGTTTGTTAAGTTTTCTTTCACCCCCCCGTTTGCAGCATTTATTATACACTCAACGGGAACATTCACCAAATTCATTTCGTATCCAATTACCGCTTGCCAAGTTTGTGTTACATTTGGATAGGTTTGCGAAACTTTCATTTAGTCATGGGGTTTACCTAATAAACCCCTAGTTTTTTGTAAGGTTTCGTTTAAACCTATCATTTTACCCGTGTCCCAATGCAAAGGAGTTCAGTAATGGCTCGAAAGTATGGTCTTTTAGTTCTATGCGGCTTCTTGGCGGCAGCACTGC
>JBEKSO010000141.1:0-9421 GCA_049516935.1 Thermoguttaceae bacterium | reverse complement strand
TGGCTGCGCCTGGCCGATCGCGGCGTGGAAACCCGTCGCATCCAAACCGAAGGCGGAAAACTCGACCTCGATCGACTGCAAGCCGTATGCGACGAGCGCACCCGGATCATTACCATTAGCTGGGTTTGCTATTCCCATGGTTGGCGGCACGATTTAGCGGGCCTGGCCGAAGTGGCTCACCGGCGCGGGGCGCTCCTGTTTGTCGATGCCGTACAGGGTTTGGGCGTCTTCCCCATCGACGTGAAAAAATATAACATCGACTTCCTATCCGCCGACGGGCATAAATGGATGCTCAGCCCGGAAGGGGCGGGCCTGTTCTACATCCGCCGCGAACATTTGAATTTGCTCCGCCCAGTGGGCGTGGGCTGGAACAGCGTCAAGGGAGCGAAAGATTTCAATCGCATCGAGTATGATCTGAAAGACACTGCCGAGCGATATGAAGGCGGGTCGCGAAACGCGGCCGGATTTATCGCCTTGGGAGCGAGCCTGGAACTGCTCTGCCAATTTCCGGCCGAGGCCAGGGCAGCCCGCGTGCTGGCAATTACCGACCTGGCATGCCGGCGGCTCGAGGAACTGGGCGCGGTTATTCTCAGCGATCGCAGCCGCGAGGCGAATAAAAGCGGCATCGTGCTGTTTGAACTGCCCGGCCGCGATCCCCAGGCCATCCGCCGCGCATGCCTGGAAAAAGGCGTGATCCTCGGTTGCCGCGCGGGCCGGCTGCGGATCAGCCCCCACGCCTACAACGACGAATCGGACGTGGAGCGCCTGATAGAGGCGATAGGATAAAACATATAGTGCATATTCAAAAGTCCCCTCTCCGGGCACCAACCAAAGGTTGGTCGGGAGAGGGTTAGGGTGAGGGCAGATAGCGTTTCATATTGCAAATTGACAATTGCAAATTTAAAATTGCAAATTGAACTAGCCGCGTTGGAATGTCGCGTAATAAAAGTTTAGCCCGGGGGGCACCGTGCGCAGCATGGTCGCTTCCGGAGTATTTTGACGAGCATCACAAATCAAACTAGCCGCTTGCGGCTTCGCGAGGAACAACCACAGGTAAAAATCCCCCGTACGATGTTTAGATTCGCCGTTTCACTTCGCATATCGTGCTTGGTGGTTTTTTTATTGTTCAATTTGAAATTTACAATTTGCAATTTACAATTTGCAATCAAATAGGATATGCTTGCAGGCTGCGTCCTGAAATACATAACCAAAGGATTTCCACATGACCAACCAACCGCTCCACATCGCCGTTTACCCCGGTTCTTTCGACCCCATTACGCTGGGACATCTCAACGTCATGGAGCGGGCGAGCCGGCTGTTCGACAAGCTCATCGTGGGCGTGGGAATAAACATCGAGAAGAACACGCTATTCTCGCCCGAGGAGCGACAGGCCCTGATTCGCGAATCGACCGCTCATCTGAAGAATATCGAGATCCGCACGTTTTCCGGGCTGGCCGTGGAATTCGTCAATAGCTGCGGCTCGCGGATCATGGTCCGCGGCGTCCGCCCCATCTCCGACATCCAGGCCGAATTGACGATGATGATGGCCAACCGCCGCCTGGCCCCCGACATCGAAACCCTGTTCATGATCGCCGACGGAGAGCTGGCCCACGTTTCCAGTTCGCTAATAAAGCAAATCGCCACGGTCACGCACGATGTGGAATTAGAGCGTTTTCTACCGCGAAATGTTGTTATGGCGATGCGGAAAAAACTGGCAGAACAACAGAAAGTCTGAAAAACCACAAGATTTTTTTCTAACCCAGGCGTTAATGCCTGCGGATTGGTAATTCTGCCTTTATTTCCCCCTATAGACTGGATTCTGTGAAAAATGCGGCCTTTCCTGCCAAAACCATTGACAATTATGGGGGGGATGATAAACTAATCAGTATTATCTTTCTTCAAGGCAATATTCCATCGTTTTCATGAGGCAGCGGCTTAAGCCCGCGGATAATTTTACTTTGCGAATTATCTGACTCGTAAAAGTCATCCGCGCGGCATTCTGATTTCAGCCTTAAAAATGGGCTGATTCTCTCGATCTGCCAACGCGACGCGATCGCTTCTGAACAATGCGCGCCGGTTGCACCTTATATAGTTCAGATGAAGCGTGTTTGTTTTTTGCACTATGGCCATCCCGAAACGGGAGGGGGGAAAATGCGGCACAATTGGAAACCATTCTTTGCCTTTCATTTTACGGTTCTTTTACTCCTCGGCATCACTCGAGTCTATGCCACAGACTATGTTGCCGTGGACTTGAACCCCGGGGGCTACTACTACGCTGTTGCCTCGGGCACCAGTGGCGGGCAACAGGTGGGATATGGCATAAATCCCGTTGGCATTGCATTTGATCACGCGTTCCTTTGGAACGGCTCCTCACAGAGCATAATAGATTTGCATCCGATGGGCTTTTATTTCTCAGAAGCCTTTGGCACGGATGGTGCGCGGCAAGTAGGTTTTGCATGTAAATCATCCACCAGCGGCCATGAGCACGCACTGCTATGGAATGGTGCTGCTAATAACTACGTTGATCTCCAACCGAGCGGTTTTACTTCAACAGTAGCCTATGGAATTTGTGGCTCCCAGCAGGTGGGCGAAGGATCCGGTGGTTCTACCAGTGGAAATACTCACGCGCTGCTTTGGGGAGACACAGCGGCAAGCCGAATCGATCTAAATCCCAATGGTTTTATTACATCAGAGGCCTATGCAACCAACGGATCACAACAAGTGGGTTACGGCATCAGCACTGCGCCCGGCAGCAATTGTCATGCCCTGCTTTGGAGCGGATCTGCCACGAGTTACGTTGATTTAAACCCGGCCGGTTTTGACTTTTCCAGAGCTTCCGGAATTGGCGTATCGCAGCAGGTCGGTTACGGAGAGGTCACGGACGGCTATAATCACGCGCTTCTGTGGAGCGGCTCCGCTTCTAACTATGTTGATCTTAATCCAAGCGGCTTCTATCACTCTTGGGCCACTGCAATTAACGGTTCGCTTCAAGTTGGCTATGGCGTGAAATCGGAAGTACTAGGCAATGTTCCTTCTTATGCTCTTCTCTGGACCGGGACTGCGGAGAGCGCTGTCGACCTTCAACAATTCCTGCCAAGCGATTTCACAAGCTCTGTAGCAGAATCGATTGACGATCAAGGCAATATCGCAGGTTATGCAGTTGATAGCGCCGGCAACATACACGCCATTCTCTGGGTGCCGGTGCCCGAGCCCACGACATTCGTCATGCTCGGCATGGGCGCTCTATCTCTGTTGTTTATTTGGTGGCGGAAGCGGGCCGGAAAATAATCCTTGAAAAAATTTGATCAATAACGGGTCGTCCATTGGGGCGGCCCGTTTTGTTTATGTGGTAAACGCATCAAATAACATTCTGTTTTTTCCCTTTTCTCTAGCCCAGGCGTTTACGCCTGCGGATGGGGAATAAGCATCCATCATCCCCTTTTTCGCGCAGACCCTTTAGGGTCGTTGTTCGGCCAATCGCACCCCGTAAAGGGATCGTTCGCCTTTCGTGGCAAATGGAGGCGACAATTTTTATCCCGAAGGGATTGCGTATGGTAGACCAGGGTTGCCGCGCAGCGGCTACCCTGGGATAGGATTCATAATCACCACATCAACCCTGAAACGGTTGCGGAGTGTGGCCTCCGCCTCTGCGAAACCCCGTTGGGGTATTGTTCTTTCGTTCCTTTTTGCCCCGGGGTAGTCGCTGCGCGACAACCCCGGGCTATATTATTAAAAACCCTTCAGGCTATAAGAATTGCTCCCGGAGCAAGCTCCGGGGCTAAACGACACTAACCACTAACCACCATCCACTAACCACTGTCCACTGCACGCTAATTCTTAATTCGCTTCCGGCCCCTTGTTCCCGTCTTCCTTGTTCAGGTAGCGGCGCAGATAGCGGGCGCGCTCGATGTTGCGGTCGGCCGAGTCGAGCTCGCCGCCGGTGAGTTTTTGCAGATGGGCGGGCTGGGTGCGGAGGAAAAGTTCGTTCACGGCCGGGATGCCCACGTCGCGGATCAGGCCCAGGTTCACGCCCATCCGCACGCTTGAGAGCAGGTGCATGGTTTCCTCGGAACTGATAGTCTGGGCCGTGCGTAAGATGCCGAATGCGCGGCTCACGCGGTCGTGCAGGTTTTCGTGGCTTTCCTTGATCAGAAACTCGCGGGCCTGGCGTTCGTAGTCGATAATCACGGGCACGATGTCGCCCACCTGCTGGACGAGATCGGTTTCAGAACGGCCCAACGTGATTTGGTTGGAGATCTGGTAGAAATCGCCCATGGCCTGCGAGCCTTCGCCGTACAGGCCGCGCACGGCAAGGCTGATTTTTTGCAGGCTGCGGAAGACCTTTTCGATCTGCCGGGTGATGACCAGGGCCGGCAGGTGCAACATCACGCTGACGCGCAGACCGGTGCCGACGTTGGTGGGGCATGCGGTCAGGTAGCCCAGGCGATCGTGGAAGGCGTAAGTCACTTTTTCCTCGATCAGGTCGTCCAGCCGATTGATCTGTTCCCAGACGTTTTGCAGGTTCAGCCCGCTTTGCATGACCTGCATGCGGAGATGGTCTTCCTCGTTGATCATGAGGCTGTATTTTTCGCGGGCGTCGATAACCACGGCCCGGGCGCCTTGCCCTTCGGCATGTTCGCGGCTGACGAGGTGTCTTTCCACGAGGAATTGGCGGTCGACCTTTTCCAGGCCTTCCATGTCGAAATACAAGATCTCGTTTTGCGCGACGACTTCAAAGATGCGATCGTGGAGCATCTTTTCGATATTCAACCGATCCTGGGGAGTGGCGCGGTTCATAAACGGGTAGTCGGCCAGGTTCCGCGCCAGGCGGACTCGGCTGCTGATGACGATATCCGACTCCGGTCCGTCGCCGCGGAGCCACTCGCCGGTGCTTTGGGTCAAATCGTTCAGTTCCACTTCTTAACCCGTTGCTTTCGTGAAAATTCCTCCCGGAGCAAGCCCCGGGGCTATTGAGTATCAGGAAAGTAATGTCACTATGTCTAATCAGAGCCGGACCGTGCCGGTCCGGTAAAACCGGGGCGACACGCCCCGGCTCTGACTTTTTAAAGACATCTTTTTCTGAGACACAATAAACTTAAAAATGACAATTGATTACTTAAAACTTTTTTACGTTTGTTCTTTTTCGGTGCGGCGGATATCGTCGCGAAGTTTGGAGGCCAATTCGTAGTTTTCATCATCGATGGCCTCTTTCAGTGCGCGGCGGAGGCGGATCAGTTGGGTGCGTTTTTCGCTGCCGGCGGCCGGGCGCTTGGGGTGTTTGCCCACGTGCGCCGACTCGCCGTGGATGTTCACGATCAGCGGCTCGAGTTGGGTTTGAAAACACACGTAATCGTGGGGGCATCCCAGGCGGCCTTGGCTGCGGAATTCGTAAAAAGTAATGCCGCACACCGGACAGGCCTGCTGATCCAAGTGCGCCAACTCTTCGGCGGTTTGGCCCACGGCCATCTGGTGCGCCAACATGGCGGCCATGCTTCCCGTGGCCGAAGGCTCGCCCGCCGAGGATGTCAGGTACTGCCGGGCGTGATCTTCGCAAAGATGCAATTCCTGAGGCTTGCCGCCGGTCAGTTCGGTGATGTGGAACGTCGCCGGCTTGTCGCATTGTTGACATTTCATCGTTACGCGCCCTATGTTTGAACATGCCCACGACAAACGCAGACATGCCACCCAACTTTCCACATGTCCACGACAAGCGTGGACATGGCACCCCAGTTTCCACCCGATTTAACACACTAAGACTGATAAACGCACTTCTACATGGATTTTATCAGCAGCCCCCCCTGTGTCAAGGCGAGAGAAAATCAGTGGTTTCCGCGGTTTAAGCGATCTGGATAAGCCGGTTGCCGAATATAAACAGGGCTGGTAAGCTATCATCGTGCGAGTAAAGCATAATATATATGGTCTAGTGCCCATTTCCTCGTAATCTGGTTCCTACGCTCTGCGTAGGAACCGGTAATCCAGCAGTTCGAATACATACGTATATGAAATCTTCATCTTACCAGTATTATCCGGACTTTGAGACGTTTAAACAGCATGCCCAGGGCGTGCAATTGGTGCCGGTCTATCGCCGATTGCTGAGCGACGCCCTGACGCCGGTCTCCGCCTTCCACAAACTCGACGCCGGCCGCTGCGCTTGCTTGTTGGAAAGCGTGGTAGGCGGCGAAAAAGTCGGCCGGTACAGCTTTTTGGCCACCGAACCGTTCTTCGAAATCGAGGCCTACGGCAACCGTGTAACCACGAACGCTTATACGGGCATTTCGGCGGGCGGAACTCCCACCCTGGTTACCAAACAGTTTGAATGCGCAAACCCATTGGAGGAACTCCGCAGCCGGGTGGAGGCGATCCGCGCGGTGCATCTGCCCGAATTGCCCCCCTTTTACAGCGGGGCGGTCGGATACGCCGGGTACGACACCGTGCGTTACAATGAACACTTGCCCCATGTTCCCCCGGATGACCGGCAGGTTCCCGATCTGGCCTTCGCCTTTTACGATCAGATGGTGGTGTTCGACAATGTCACCAAGAGCATCGACGTTGTGGCGATGGCCAGGGTGGATAAGCCGGGGGCCGATCTGGCCAAGGCATATCAAGACGCCTGCCTCAGGATCGACCGCCTGGTGGACGAACTCTCGACGCAGCCTTGCGACTTGAAACCGGTGGATATTCGCGCTTTTGGGCCGGTGAACATCGCATACGAGTCGAATTTTACGCAAGAGGAATTTGAAAACGCGGTAAGGAAATGCGTGGAATACATCCGCGCCGGCGATATATTCCAGGTAGTTCCCAGCCAGCGGCTGAAGGTGCCTATCCATGCCCATCCCTTTGAAATCTACCGCGCCTTGCGGGTCATAAATCCCAGTCCGTTCATGTTTTATTTGCGCACGCCCAGCGTGACCTTGGTGGGAAGTTCGCCGGAGGTAATGGTGCGGGTGGTCGATCGCGAGGTAACGGTGCGGCCGTTGGCCGGGACCCGGCCTCGCGGGGCGAGCGAAGAAGAAGACGCCCGCCTGGCCGAGGAATTGCTCGCCGATCCCAAAGAAAGAGCCGAGCACGTGATGCTCGTCGATTTGGGGCGCAACGACGTGGGCCGCGTGTCGCAGTACCGCTCCGTGCAAATCTCCGACGTTATGACCATCGAACGCTACAGCCACGTGATGCACATTACCTCGAACGTCAGCGGCCGGCTGGCGGATGATAAAAGCGCATTCGACGCCCTTAAGGTCTGTTTGCCGGCCGGGACCGTGTCCGGCGCGCCCAAGGTTCGGGCCATGGAAATCATCGACGAAATAGAGCCGCATCGCCGCGGGCCGTACGCCGGGGCGGTGGGGTACGTCGATTTCAACGGCAATATGGATACTTGCATCGCCTTGCGAACCGTTGTAATCCACGACAACATCGCTTACGTCCAAGCCGGGGCCGGCATAGTGGCCGACAGCGTGCCCGAGAACGAATGGAACGAAACCCTTAATAAAGCCAAGGGTTTGCTCAAGGCCATCGAATTCGCCGAACAGCACGCCGGGGAATAAGAAGTGGACGGTGGACAGTGGGCAGTGGGCAGTGAAAAGGATGAATTCTGTGTGCTGAATGTTGAACGCTGGATAAACAAATAAAACCGCTTGCGGTTTCGCGATGATTACTGGAAAAGTGGGCAGTAAACTGCCCACCCCTCATAAAACATTTTACTCATTCCTCATATATACTCTCCACTGCCTACTGCCCACTCTTTTCCCCCCATCTTTCCTCCTTTGCGGCAAACGGCTAAACTCATATATAGGAGAAATGGCACGCGATGGCTTCTATTGGGGGAATATATCACCGCGGAGAACAAAGGCATCGGCGCACGCTTCGTGCGCTCATGTGGCTGGGGATTATCCTTGTGTGTGCGACCGGAATTTCGGGCTGCAGCGGTTGTAGCAAGGCCCCGCCTAAAACACTGGAAGAAGTGGAAAAAGAGTTAGCCCAGAAAAAAGAAAAACCCAAGGATCCTTTCGAGGCCAAGCGACTGGTTACCCAGCCTGCCGGTGGAACATCGGACGTGGGGAAATCGGACAGGGTGAAATCGACTTCCGCGGAATTAAACGCCGAGGAATTAAACGACAGGGAATCGGCTGGAAGATTGTGCAAGGTGGGGCATTGGACCGGCGTCTCATGGGAAAACGTCAAGGCCAACGACTACGATTTCGTGGGCGAAATGGAAATCACCGCCAATGATGTCAAGGGGCAACGGATTGTCCTACCCGCCACTCCCTATAACTTGACCACGGCCAGACAGGCGGCACTGCCCAAGGGTCAGGCCAAGATATTCGATTCGGTGTTGTATGTTCCGCCCAACACCCCCAGGGCATTTATTTCTTGCCGATTGAACGCTTCCAGGGGCGGCGGCACGGCCCTGGAGTTGGAATCGCCCGTGCAAAATATGCCTTCATATCAATATCACTTCATCGTCTTGGCCCGGGTGCCGGAACAATATGGTTTTCTTAATAATCTTTACTCAGTAAAACCTTTCAGCATCAAGGACATCGATAACCGGGTCGACCCGTTTTACCGGATCACGCAGATCCGCAGCGATCGGCACGCGCAGTTGCCCGCCCATCCGCTGCTTTGGACCAGCATTGCCTACGTGTTGTGGGACGACGCCGCGCCGACGGCTTTAGACCCGGTCGTGCAGCAGGCCTTTTTGGATTGGCTCAATTGGGGCGGGCAACTGATCCTAAGCGGGCCGGACACGCTGGACGGATTAAAAGGGAGTTTCCTGGAGCCGTATTTGCCGGCCACCGCCTCGGGCGAATTGAAAATCGGGGCCGACGAACTGGCCGAAATCAACGCCTTCTCCGGCAAGAAAATCCGCAAACTCGCCCCGGTAAGGCCCTGGTCCGGCATCAAATTGCAGAAAAATCCCCAGGCCGAATTCGTGGCCAACTCGGGCAATCTGCTGGTCGAGCGCCGGGTGGGTAGGGGGCGGATCGTGGCCTCGGCCTTCAGGCTGGGCGATAGGGAATTCGCCAATTGGCCGGGCGTGGATGAATTTTTCAACGCCTTCCTGCTCAATCGGCCGCCGCGCCGCTTTACCAGCGACCATGAAGCGAGACTAAAAGTCGCGTGGGCCGACGGCCACGAGCGCCTGGACGCGGCCCGGATCACGAATCTTCGTTTTTTTACCCGCGATGCGGGCTTGAAATGGGAAAATTACTGTCCCGATTTGCCCAAGGAGGTCGAACCGCCGATTACCACCGGCGGCAATCCATGGAATCAGCCGAATGCCGATTCACCGGGTTTTGGACCGCCGCCGCTGCCTGGGCCCGGAATTGCCGCCTGGAACGACTTCAGCCCGGTCGCCGCCGCGGCGCGTGAATCGCTGCTTAAGGCCGCGCAGGTCGAGATTCCCGATCGCACGTTTATATTCTTG
>JBEKSO010000140.1:0-9435 GCA_049516935.1 Thermoguttaceae bacterium | reverse complement strand
GCAGGTTCAGCCCAAAAACACGCAATGGAAAAATTAATAATATCCCGGCCCCAAGACCACGATCAGAAATAAGCAAAGCATGGGCCACAACCGCAATTCGTGGCCTATGCCGTTTTTATAAATGCTCACACTGGTATTAACTCTCATTTAGCCCCAGGTGAACACACCGGGGGTTTGGTTGCGGCTTTATACCGTGATAGGGTTGTTGCGCGGACTATTTGTTTGCCTCGTAATACATCGGCTTATCGGCCAGTTTCGCGCGAATCATCCCTCGAATTGCCGGATCAGAATCGCGCTGGCCTGTCCCTGGGGCGTTACGTTGAGATTGATGAACATCTTTCCCGGTTCAGCCGCGCCATTGGTCACGGCGGCCACTGGGCAATCCGGGTCGGGCGTTTTGTAGTTCAAGATGGGAAACAACCTACCGTGTTTTATTGCCATAAGGCTGGCGATCATCTCCACCATCCCGCTGCCGGCGCCCAGGTTGCCAAAGTAACTTTTTGCCGCTGTCACTGGCACCGGCTTCAAGCGCGAGCCAAAAACATTATTGATCGCCCGGGCTTCCTCGATGTCGCTCGTGCGAGTGCTCAGCCCGTGGGCGTGGATATGCCCAACCTCTTCCGCCTTGACGTTGGCTGCCTTAAGAACATTGCCCAGTACATTACTCATCGCCGCCTCGCGCTGGGCAACCAGATTGCGCTGGACCACGGAACTGGATGAGGCGGCCAGCACTTCTCCTAAGATGACCGCTCCCCTCGCTTGGGCCGTGGAAAGCTCCTCAATGATAATCGCTCCGGCGCCTTCGCCTAAAACCATTCCTGTTCGGTTTCGATCGAAAGGCCGGCAGGCCTGGGCAGGTTCGGCCTCCGGCGAAGCCAATTCTTCCAGTTGCACGGAATGCATGGCCTTCATCGGATGCAATCGCGTACCCGTGGCCCCGCAAAGCATGCTCTCGGCGCTGCCGCGGAGTATTATCTGAAACGCCTCGCCAACTGCCACGTTGGCCGAGGCCTCACGCAAGGTCAGCGAATTATTCGGTCCGCGAAGGTCGTTATATATGGCAACGTGGCTGGCCGGCATATTGGGTAAATATTTTAAAAGCCACAAGGGAGACATTTTAGGCAAACCCTCGCTCCCCCAGCGAGAGAATTGAAAATGGCCCTCCGCATCCAGACATTGCTTAATGCCTTCGATGAATTCCTCGGGCAGCGAAAGCATGTAATCCGAGCCAAAACTTATGCCGGTTCGTTCCGGATCCAATTTGCCGGGCGTCAGTCCGGCGTCGCTCAGGGCGCGTTGTGCGGCTGCCACGCCCATCTGGCACTCCCGGCACATCATTTTTGAGCCCTTGCGGATGGCTTTTTTTTGTTCTTTATCGAGAAGGCCAAAGTCCTCGATCTCGCCTTGGAATTGGCCGGCCTCGGCGGCAAACTTTATCGGCAGCGTTCCCGACGGTATAGACGTAAATGGCCCTACACCGCTTTGGCCGGAACTAAGACCTTGCCAAAGCGTTTCTTTGGTGCTGCCCATTGGGCAAATCAATCCCATCCCTGTAATAACCACCCTGCGGGGAGCAGAATTCATGTCGATTTACCAATTCCTGTATGAATATCGCTGGTCCTACCAGTTCCGAGAATCGCCTAGTTTAATGCACAACCCCTTCGGCGTCGAGAGTATCTTAGACAGTCATTAACTCTGTAAAGCCGCGACGGGCACCGACCGTAGGTTGGTCGCTCGCGCGGTTTTAGAATAAACAAAGATTTTTCAAATAGCCAGCGCGACCACTGCTCGCGGCTTTACACATAATTCATTACCCTCCCGATAGTTATAACTATTCGACAAGTAAAGACCATGCCCTTCTCCAGGAGGGGGGGCGGATTATTAAAACCCAAATTCATAAGTCAAACAATTCGGGCCTGATATGGTTGACATAACCTGCTATTACATCTAGGATTTTTGGTTTATAGATTCGCTTACTCAGTCCCGGAGATATTGATTCGATGGCAGTTCCAAAACGCAGACACAGCAACGCGCGAACCGGCACTCGCCGAGCCCACGACGCCAAAAAGCCTAAACAACTTTCGACTTGCCCGCAGTGCAGCACCGCGGTGCCAACACACATGGTCTGTCCGAATTGCGGTCACTACATGGGCCGCAAAATCGTGGAGACATCGTGAGTTGCTCCGATAAGGCGTCGGGAAAGGAAATAAATCGTGAGCAAGATCGCGTTTTTGTTCCCCGGACAGGGGGCTCAGATGGTCGGCATGGGCCGGCGGTTGGCCGAATCGCTCCCAGCCGTGCGACGACTTTACGACCGTGCAGGCGAGGTCCTGGGCTATGATATAGCGAAACTCTGCTTTGAAGGACCGGCCGAACAGCTCGATTCCACCGTCTGCAGCCAACCCGCCCTGTTTGTGACCAGCCTCGCCGCCTTGGAATCCTTGCGGGCCGATTCACCGGACGTGGTTCTATCCTGCGAGGCATCGGCCGGGCTGAGCCTGGGCGAATACACCGCCATGGTCTTTGCCGGCGTGATGGATTTCGACGATGGCCTGATGCTGGTGCAAAACCGCGGCGCGGCTATGCAAGAGGCCGCCGACGCCACGCCCAGCGGCATGGTAAGCATACTCGGCCTCGAACTGGTCGAAGTCCAAAAACTTTGTGAAAAAGCCCGCAACGGCGAAGTATTGGAAATTGCCAACTTGCTTTGTCCGGGCAACATCGTCATTTCGGGAACTAATGACGCCTGCGAACGAGCGGCCGAGATGGCACAACCCTACGGAGCCATGAAGGCCGTACCCCTGGCCGTGGCCGGGGCTTTCCATACAAAAATAATGCAGCCCGCCGTCCAGCGCCTGGAGCAGGTCCTATCGGTTGTGCCCATGCACAAGCCGCGGATCCCTGTAATTTCCAACTACGACGCCAGGCCGCACCACGATCCCGAGGAAATCCGCCGCTTGTTGATGCAACAAGTCCTCAATCCGGTCCGCTGGGAAGATTCAATGAGATATTTGATTGGGCAAGGTTTTTCCCAGTTTTACGAAGTGGGACCGGGCCGAGTCCTTCGCGGCCTCTTGCGGCGCATCGATCGCAGCGTGTCCTGCCAATGCGTTGAAGTGTAACATAAAGCCGCGACCGCCGGTCGCGCAAAGGAGTATGTAAAGCCGCGACCAGTGCTCGCGCAGTGTGCCACTGCTTCGTCAGAAGCAGTGCCCAAATGAATACAAATAATTCACTGCTTGTGAGCAAGCAGTGGCACGCATAGGAGTAGGACATGACGGATCAACACAAAAGCCGCATTTCCACGGATCTGGCCGGTCAGGCGGCCATCGTCACCGGCGCGGCAAGAGGTCTTGGCCGGGCGATTGCCGTAACCCTGGCCCGGGCAGGCGCAAAGGTGGCCTGTATCGATATAAATACCGAGTCCTTGGCCGAAACGGTTGACGCAATTCGCGCTGCCGGCGGAACGGCCGAGCCCATGGCTTGCGACGTGACCGACAGCGATCGCGTCGGCGCAGTGGTCGACGAGGTTGTCAAGCTCTGGGGCGGCCTGCAAATACTTGTCAACAACGCCGGCATTACCCGCGATAATATGATCATGCGCATGAAGGATGACCAGTGGGACGCGGTAATCAATATCAACCTGAAAGGCACGTTTCTGTTTATCCGGGCTGCCGCAAAACCAATGATGAAAGGCCGGCGGGGACGAATTATCAATATTGCCAGCGTCTCCGGCCTGATGGGCAATCCGGGACAGGCAAATTATTCCGCGTCAAAAGCCGGGGTAATCGGGCTGACGCGGACCGTCGCTCGCGAATTGGCCGGACGAAATATCACCATCAATGCCGTGGCCCCCGGTTTTATCGCCACCGATATGACCGCCGCCCTGGGCGAGGAAATTCTGCAGGAGGTTCGCAAGCAAATCCCCTTGGGACGCCTTGGCGAGCCTCAAGACGTGGCCGATGCAGTGTTATTCCTGGCCAGCGATGCCGCCTCTTTTATCACCGGACATATTTTGACTGTCGACGGCGGATTAACTGTGTAGTTTACGTAGTTTGGATAGTTTCGCAGAATTAGGAGCAAAAAACATAGCCAGGAGATATAGACACGGAAGGAAAAAACCGTTATATCTTGCGGAGTTGAAATCAATGCGGGGCGAGATACGCAATTTGTAACCCTTTGCAAAGGGTTTTGGTATATATTTTGGGTGTGGGGAGTCATTGGATAGCTCCCCCAATCAGATGTGGTTAAAGGAGGACCTGTAAGGTGGCCTCAGTCGCTGAACGTGTTATTGATATCGTTGCCGAGCAACTTGGCGCAAATAAAGAAACCATTACCCGAGACACCTCATTCGTCAACGACCTGGGTGCCGATTCACTCGACACCGTCGAATTGGTGATGGAACTTGAAGAAGAGTTTGACATCAACATCCCCGACGATGTGGCGGAAAAAATCCAGACGGTCGGACAGGCCATCGACCACATCGAAAAGGCCGTCACCACCAACGAAACCTCTGCTTCTTGACGAGCTTCCATGAAACGGCGCGTTGTCGTAACGGGTCTCGGCGCGGTTACCGCATTGGGTTGCCGCGTGGAAGAGCTTTGGACTCGAATCTGTAATGGCGAAAGCGGCGTCGGACCGATCACCCGGTTCGATGCCTCGCGGTTTCGTTCGCGCATCGGCGGCGAAATCATCAATTTCTCCACCGAGGGTTACATCGAGCCCAAGGAAGTCAAAAAATTCGACCGCTTCGTGCAGTATGCGCACGTCAGCGGCTTGGACGCCGTGCGCGATTCCGGTCTGGATTTCTCCAGGGAAGACACCTGGCGCTGCGGCGTGATCCTGGGATCGGGGATCGGCGGGCTGGAAACCATCGAAGTCCAGCACCAACGACTCTTGGATAAAGGTCCGGATAAAGTCTCCGCCTTCACCATCCCCAAACTTATCGGCAACGCTGCCAGCGCGCAACTTTCCATCCAATATGGCTTGCACGGTCCGAACCAGGTCATAGTCACCGCCTGCGCCAGCGCGACAAACGCCCTGGGCGACGCCTTCAAGCTCATCCGCGACGGCGAGATCGACGTTGCTATTTCCGGGGGCAGCGAGGCCACACTTACGCCCATCGGTCTCAGCGCCTTTGCCGCCATGCGCGCACTTTCCGAACGCAACGACGATCCCAAAAAAGCCAGCCGGCCATTCGATCGCGATCGCGACGGCTTTGTTCTAAGCGAAGGCGCCGGCGTGCTCGTCTTGGAAGAGTTCGAACATGCTAAAGCCCGCGGCGCGCGAATCTACGCCGAAATGTACGGCTACGGCGTCAGTTGCGACGGCGGCCATATCACCGCCCCCGATAAAAACGGCGTCGCCGCCGCCTATGCCATGTCCCGGGCGCTAAAGGATGCGGGCATCGACCCGGCCGATATCGGTTACATCAACGCCCACGGCACTAGCACCAGCTTGGGCGACGCGGCCGAAACCACGGCCGTCAAGACCGTATTTAAAGAACATGCCAGGTCGGTGAACATCTCCAGCACTAAAAGCCAACTCGGCCATCTCCTGGGCGCCAGCGGCGGCGTGGAACTGATCTTTTGCACCCTTGCCTTGCGCGACGGAATAATTCCACCCACTATCAACCTGGAAAATCCCGACCCGCTCTGCGACCTGGATTACACGCCCAACACCGCCCGTAAGCGCGATATCTCCATCGCCATGTCCAACAGCTTCGGCTTCGGCGGCCACAACGGCTCCCTGGTCGTCGGCAAGCTCCGCAATGGGTAAACCTCTTTCGCACTAGACCTGATCAGAGCCGGGCCGTGTCGGCCCGGTCGAAGTGGCATAAACATTGTTCGGCAACATCTTTCCGGGGCGACACGCCCCGGCTCTGATTATATATATGACTTTGGCAGTTTATTAAGGTGTGGCACGCTGTCTGGTAATATAATTGTAGATGTTATGAAAATAGTCTTCTTTCCAAACCCATTTTACGCTGCCTCCTTCGGACCAGTAAGATTGACCTGTAGAAAGAGGCCATTTATCTGAAAGTTTTTCAACTAACCAACGTTTGAACCATTTCCGGATCGCACTTCCATCGGCATTAGTGGTTAATAAAACGTGTACATGATCTTCCCCAACGGCAGCAATATGATAAATCCAACCGCCTGTTTGACAAATTGACGGAACTATTGATTCAGCATATTGCCTTTGTGATAAGTTAAAAAAGACCGGTTGAAATTTCAGCAACCCTGTTTCCCTAATCCATCGTTTAGGATCTGAACCGATGATTGGATCTCCATAGCGGTTCATTGAGCGATCTACTGTGCCTTTAGAATCGCCATGCAATCGCGTACCGTAAGTCCCAAAAGTTATATGATAGGCAAGAGGCTTGTCTTTCATAATTTTCTTATAACATCAGATATTCTAACAGCAGAGCCGGGCCGTGTCGAAATTAATCAGAGCCGGGCCGTGTCGGCCCGGTTGAAGTACCATAAACGTTGTTTGCCGACCCCTTTCCGGGGCGACACGCCCCGGCTCTGACAGGCGACACGCCCAGGCTCTGACGACAATTATAATTCAATATAATTCGTCGCCTCGAAATTCGTCGCCATCGACCAGATCGCGGCCTTTAAATGCGTCACTCGAAACACGATGAGCATGTCGTAGCCTTGCCTGTCGATCTGCGGCTTCATAAACGGCCGGGCCGAGACGATTTCTTTTTTAAGCTCCAAATCGTCCAAAATTTCCGCAACGCCGCATATCCGGATCTGCTTGCGCTGGTCCGAACTGTTAAAACAGATCTCGACCTTGGGATTTTTAGTCAATTGTTGATACAGGTCTTTGAAATCGCCGGTATGGAAGATTATCCCCTCCTCTTCGGCCTTGTACATCATCATCCCCCGCACCCTGGGCTGATCGCCCTCCACGGTCGCAAGGTGGCACACCGGATTGGTGTTTATAAATTCTAGAATTTGTGTCTTGTTCATGAAAACTTCCTTTTGAATCGGCGTGATTTCTACTTTCTCTATGTCATTATGAAGTAAAACGTCGCATATGTGATGAGAAGCACTATTCTTTACCACCTATCACCTGCGTGACCGGCCGTAGCTGGCTATTGGCCAGAAGAAGTTTCATTTGCCCGGCCGGCGGGGGAAATTCAACTGTGGCTTGGCGCTCAAGACCGGAACCGCTTAAAGCCACAGTCCGCCCCAGCCCGTATTGCGGATGACGCACCAATCCGCCTTGAATGAAATCCTCGGGCGAAACTGGCGCCAAGGGCGCGCCGCCGTTGGCCAATTCGGCGGCTGTGGTCATTTGCAAAAAAGGGGGACTCTTGACCGTGCCGGCAGGCTCGATCCGCCGAGCGACAGGCTCCTCGTACTCTCCCTGTGATTGATCCAATGCCGAAAGTTCTTCCTCGGTATAAGGTTCAGCGTCTAATGAGGAAGCAACAAGCGATTCACTCGGGCCAAAATTCACCAATTCCATTTCCTCTCTGGGCAATTCCATTAAAAAGCAACTAGGGATGGTCATCATCCGCCGGCCGCGAAAGTCCCGGTATCGGGCCAGGCTGATTTGCAGTTCCTGTTGCGCCCGGGTAATGCCTACGAACATCAAGCGCCGCTCTTCTTCGAGTTTGTCGGGCATATCGCGGCTCCGCTCGTGCGGCAACAGGCCCTCTTCGGCCGCCACCAGATAAACCACCGGAAATTCCAGGCCCTTCGAAGAGTGCAACGTCATTAGCGTGACCCGATCGCTTTGGTCCTCCCAGGCGTCGGTATCGTTCACGAGGCAAGTCTCTTCCAAAAACGCTTCCAGTTGACGGCTGCCCCCGCCGTGGCGTTCGTCGAAATCTCGGGCAACGGAAAGCAACTGTTCGATATTTGCCAGCCGCTCTTGATCTTCCTCGTCGCCCGATCCGTATTGCTCGCGGTACCCGGTCTCGTTAAGCAGGTGGCCGATGAGTTCTTCCAGCGGCCGGTCCACGAGTTGTGAAAGCCTGTCGAAAATTTCCACGAACTTGCTTAATTTGCCGGCGGTCCGCGGACTTATCGACTTGATTTGTTTTACCCGCCGGGCGGCATCGAGCATGCTGATGCCTTCGTTCAAAGCGAATTCGGAGAGTTTTTCCACCGTTTTTTTGCCGATGCCCCGCGCCGGCGTGTTCACCACGCGCATAAATGCCACTTCATCCACCGGGTTGTTAAGCATTTGCAGATAAGCCAGAAGGTCTTTTATCTCCCGCCGCTGGAAAAATTCCAGTCCGTTGACCATCTGAAACGAAATGCCCTGGCCCCGCATGGCAAGCTCGAAGGCCAGGCTCAGGGCGTTTACGCGGTAGAAAACGGCAAAATCCCTTGCCCGGCGCCGCCCGGAGCGGATTTCATCGGCGATCCTAGCGGCGATGTCCTCGGCTTCATCCTTGTGCGTTTCGTAGCGAACCAATCGAACAGGCACGCCCGGACCGTTCTCGGTCCACAGGCTTTTTTCCTTGCGCCGGACGTTATGGGCGATCAGGTCGGCGGCCACCCGCAGTATCCGCTTGGTGCTGCGATAATTGCGCTCCAGCCTGACAACACGCACATTGGGATAGTCCCGCTCGAACTCCAGAATGTTGTTCAAATTCGCCCCTCGCCAACCATAGATCGATTGATCCGGGTCGCCGGTTACGGCCAGATTAGGATAATCTATCGACAGCGCCCGGGCGATTGCGTACTGCGCCAGATTAGTATCCTGATATTCGTCGACGAGAATGAAATTGTAGCGCTCATCCAGGCTTTGGCGAACTTCGGGATTCTCGCGAAGCAACGTTGCCACATGTAAAAGCAGATCATCAAAATCTGCGGCATTTGAGGAAAGCAGGTTAGATTGATAAATTGGGTAAACTCTCTGAACCAAGTTCCCAATCAAATGGCTGGTTTGAGCCTGATATTGACTCGCAGAAATTAGATTGTTTTTGGCCCAACTGATCGCCCGGGCAATTGCATCTGGAGTCAGGTGCGAAACGTCTGTTCCTGCCTGGCGGATGGCTTTTCGCAAGACTTGGCTGCTATCATCCGTGTCGTAAATGGAAAAATTCTCCTGCAAACCCACAAAAGAGGCGTATTTTCGCAACAATCGGGCGCAAAATCGATGGAACGTGCCCACCCACACTGAATTCTCGCCTACCAGACGCTCGATCCGCTGCCTCATTTCCTCGGCGGCTTTATTGGTAAAGGTCAAGGCAAGTATGTGTTGGCTCGCTATGCCGTTAGCTAGCAGCCATGCCACGCGATGGGTAACGACCCGGGTTTTGCCGCTCCCCGCCCCGGCCAGGATCAACAGCGGACCTTCCAGGTGCGAGACGGCCTCGCGTTGCGGCGGGGTAAGTCCTTCCAACAAATGATTCATGGAAATTATACTATCCAAGATTGCAAAAATTGCTATACTACTAAGTCAACG
>JBEKSO010000139.1:0-9454 GCA_049516935.1 Thermoguttaceae bacterium | reverse complement strand
TTCCAAAATCGTCGCCCGGCGTATGGGTAAAACACGCGAAAAAACCCGAAACAGCGTAATCGACAACACGGCCACGGGAATCGAGGCCGAAATTGTCATGCCCACCTTCAATACCAGGTACAACGAAGACGCGCCGAAGACGATTCCCAGCACGGCCCCGACCAGCACCGCCGACCAGGTGAACTCGGGGATGGTCTTTTCATCCGGGACATAGGGTTTATGTGCGGGAATATCAGCAGATTGAGTACGGGGATTAGATGGCGTGGGATTGGGCATGCTAACACCATTTGTTTGTTAAAATAGTGCAAAAAGTATGCCTAATTAAACGCGAAACGCCCTGGTTAGACAAGGGCATAATTTTGAAGCAATATATCGCGGAACCGCAAGCGGTTTTTCATTAACCCCCGTCGGCCGCGGCCAGGGCTTTTTCAGCCAGGAGTTTGCCGGCCTGGCGGCACTGGTCGAGAATCTCGGCCGTGGGGCGATATTTCGCCCGGATCGGTTCGCGGAGAATTTCCCAGCCGATATCGCGCAGCCGCTGTTCCACCTTGTCCGCCCCGCCCTTTCCCCAACCGTATGAACCGAAAGCGAAAGAGCATTTTCCCCGCGGCTTGAGCCCTTCCAGATAGCAAAGTGCGGCGGCGGCGGCGGGCATCATATTATGGTTCAGCGTCGGAGAACCAAAAGCAATCGCCGCGGCATCGAGGACCTCGGTGGCCAGCCGGGTGAGATTCCAACGGCGGAGATAGATCAGTTTCACCTGCACGCCGGGCTGCATTGCACCCTCTAAAATCGCTTGGGCCATCGCGCCCGTGTTTTCCCACATGCTATCGTAAACAACCAGCACCTTGGGCTGGGGTGTGCAGTCCATCCACTGCCGATATGCGGCCAAAATCTCATCGGCATGTTGCCGCCAAATTATACCGTGGCTGGGTGCGATGATTTCGATGTTAAGCTCCTTGATGCGCTCCAGGCAGGCCTTCACCGATTTGCCGTAAGGCATGATGATGTTGGCATAATAGGTCTTGGCCTCTTCCATGACGGTGTCCAGCGGCGACTGGTCGTCGAATCGCTCGGCGCTGGCGTAGTGCTGGCCGAAGGCGTCCATGGAAAAAAGCAACTTCTCTTCCGGGACATATGTGAACATCGACTCGGGCCAGTGGACCATGGGAGTTTCGATGAAGCGAAGCGTTCGCCGCCCCAGCGATATCGCATCTCCCGTAGCTACGATCCGTGTTTTCCAAGCAGAAGTGTCGTAATGTTCGGCTAGGATTTCGGCGCATTTTTTATCGCAGACCAGCACGGCCCGGGGTATGGCAGCCAACGCTCGGGGCAATGCGCCGCTGTGATCGGGCTCGGCGTGGTTGCAGATGACGTAATCTATTTTCTCCGGCGAACACAGGGCCGAGATTTTCCCCAGCAGATTGTCGGCATAAGGCGCTTTTACCGCGTCAATTAGCGCGGTCTTTTCATCGCGCACCAAATAGGCATTGTAGGTAGCACCGCGCTCGGTGTCGTAACTATGAAAGTCGCGGATCGTCCAGTCGACATAACCGACCCAGTCGATGTTTTCGCGAACATTATTGTTCATGCTTTGCCTAATATATCATAAAGCGACTGGTGGCCGCGCATTATGATTTTTCAGTTCTGCTAGTGCGCGACCACCGGTCGCGGCTTTATGATGTCCGTAAACGCATCTCATATCCTAAAGAATTTACGGCGGAGGTCAACTGCTGCGGATCGAGGTGTTCGCCGGTTACCACTGCCCGGCCTTCCTTCAGATTCACATCCACGCGGCGGACGCCGGGCGATTGGCGAAGCGTCCGGCCGACTGTCTCGACGCAGTGATCGCAGGTCATACCCGAGACCTTAAATTCCAGGCGCTGCGAACTTGCCGCGGATTCGGCCAAGGCTGACCCCTCCGCAGTAGAATCTTCATCGAGGGTCAGGCCGGCTTCTTTTTTGGGCAATCGTAAATATGAAAAGCCGATTATCGCCAAGAGCACGACGGCCCAAAAAGCCGAGATCCAACCGCCTTCGTGCATATGCTGATGGACGTGACTGTCGAGCTGAGGCAGGGCAAATGGCACGAATGAAAAAATCCAATCCAGCAACAATGCGCAACCAATAGCACTAATAGCGATGGTCAATAAATATAACAGAGAGGTCCGCCGGCCCATTAATTTCCAGGTAGTGGTGATTGTGGCGGCGTTCGTGGCCGGACCGGAAATCAAGAACGCCAAGGCCGCGCCTGGCGATGCGCCCAAGTGAATCAAGCCCGCCGCGATGGGGATCGAAGCCGCGGCACAAACGTAAATCGGCACGCCGATGGCCATCATTATCAAGATAGAACCGATTCCACCGCCCAAATATGGTTTCAATTCGTTGTTGGCGGGCACGAAGGCTGTGATTGCCCCCGCCACCAGCACGCCGATCAACAGTGCCACGCCGATGTCGCGGGGCAGAGTAACAAATCCATAATAGAGCGATCGCCAAACGATGTTGCGCGATTCCTTGTCGGCGCAGCAGGGTTCGGTGCAGGCGCGGTTTTTTTCACCGGCGGATTCTTCCTCGCCGTCTTTTTCGCCGAATAGTTGGACCAATCCGCCGCCGACCAGGCCGGTAATCAAGGCGGCAATGGGGCGAAACACGGCGAATACCGGGCCCAATAGGGCGTAGGTTATGGCGATGCTGTCCACGCCCGTTTGCGGAGTGGAAAGCAGAAACGCGGTGGTGGCTGCGCGGCTGGCCCCGTGGCGGCGGATCGAGGCTGCCACTGGTATCACCCCGCAGGAACAAAGCGGCAAAGGCACGCCCAACAATGACGCCTTAACCACCGGACCGAAACCGGGCCGACCCAAGTGCCGCTCGATCCATTGCGGCGAAAAACACACGGATAGTATGCCCGCCACCAGAAACCCGAATAGCAGGTACGGCGCCATCTGGCCTAACACCAGCCAACTCTCGTATGCAACTTCTACCAGCTTGGCGAACATGAAAAGAGTTATCAGAAGTCAGTTTTCAGTATTCAGCGTTCAATCATATAAGGTTCCCACGCCGGAGCATGGGAACCAGCTTAGTTTTCCAACCACTAACCACTATTCACTATCCACTATGTTTGGCCAGGTACTGCGCCACGCCGTCGGCCGTGGGTTTCATGGCTTCTTCGCCTTCGTGCCAGTTGGCCGGGCAGACGTCGCCGTGCTGTTCGTGGAACTGCAAGGCGTCGAGCGTGCGCAAGGCTTCATCAACGCTGCGGCCGATGGGCAAATCGTTGATCAGCGCATGGCGGACTTTACCCTCTTTGTCGATAAGGAACAGCCCGCGCAAGGCAACACCGCCTTCCAACAGAACGCCGAATTCCTTGGCGATGCCCTTGGTAAGGTCGGATATCAGCGGATAACGAATCGGTCCGATGCCGCCTTCCTTCCGCGGAGTGTTCTTCCATGCCCAGTGGGTAAAATGCGAATCCACGCTTACACCGAGCACCTGGGCGTTTTTCTTCTGAAATTTGTCGAGTGCGGCGTCGAAGGCGATGATTTCCGACGGGCAAACAAAGGTAAAATCCAGGGGATAGAAAAACAAGATCACATACTTGCCGCGATATGACGAAAGCTTCAACTCCTTGAACGAGTTGTCCGGCATCACGGCCGTGGCGATAAAATCGGGGGCCTCTTTGGTCACCAATGTACACATCGTTATGCTCCTGGGAGATTTTGGTAAAAAATGGATCAATAATGAACGCAACCAAAATTATTGCAAATTGCATATTGTCAATTGCAAAATGCAAATTGGCGCAAGCTCCTATTTTGTTCAATTTGCAATAAGTTATGTCGCCGGGGCAGGGGAGGGGGTCGAGCCCCTTTGGCCGAGTTGCCGATCGATCATGTACAAGCCCGTGCCGTCGTTGCCGACAAGCTTGAGCTGATCGACGATTGTGCGGGCAACGGACTCTTCCTCGACCTGTTCCTTGACGAACCATTCCAGAAAATCGTGCGAGGCGTGGTCTTTTTCGGCATACGCCAGATTAGACAAATCATTAATCAAACCGGTTACCTTTTGTTCGTGCTTCAAGGCATCTTCGAAAACGTCCAGCGGAGACTTCCATTCGATCTTGGGGGCCTCGATTTGGGTGAGAGTCACCCGGCCGTCGCGATCGTTGACGAAATCGAAAATCTTCATGGCGTGACCGTGCTCTTCTCCGGCCTGAGCGCGCATCCACTGGGCCATTCCCTTGAAACTTTCCGCTTCAAAGTACGCCGACATCGATAAATAGAGATATTCCGAAAACAATTCAGCGTTGATTTGCTTGCTTAAGGCTTCCTGAATTTTCGGACTCAACATGTGTACTCTCCTTTTTTTAAAAAACGTTTGCTTTAACCCCGGATATACGGCCAATTATTAAAATCCTCATGTTGGGGCGGCAGTTTAACCGCCGCCCCAACAGAAAAGTGCCGTCAACAAAATGGGATCTGGCTCCCTTTATGGAGCTCATTCATAGGTTAGTTTACGTCATCGGGAGCCAGTCCCCATTTTGTGGATCAGCACAAAATTAATGCGGCGTGCCAAGGAAGATGTTTTGGGGCTTTTCAGCTTTTCATTTCGCTTTGCGACGGCTGCACTTAGGACAGACTCCAAAAACCTCCAATCGGTGACCAAGTACTTTATAGCCGCCCCAATCTTCCTTTCCGCCCCTCGCAATTGCAAGGGGGGGACCGGGGGCGTCGTCAACTCTCATGCAGCAGACGCATCGCAAATGATCGTGATCCTCCACGTTTCCGTCATAGCGTGCCTCTGCGCCGCTGAAATCCAATTTCCGCACCATTCCCATCTGGCTGAGCAATTCCAGGTTGCGATACACCGTACCCAGACTTATTTTGGGCATCCTTCGCCGCACAATGGCATAAAGCCTTGCGGCCGTGGGGTGCGTCTTCACCTTCTGGAGCTCTTCCAGAATCAATTTTCGCTGTCGGGTATTGCGATGGGTATCATTGCTGATCATGGTGCGCCGTTAACTCTACTAGTTATTATTACTGATTATTTCAAGAGTCAAGGGCCTGGTGGGAAATTTCTTCTCTAATTAAAGGATTAGTTACCAGAACCGCAGGCGGGGGGGTATCAACCAATTTCGATCTTGTTGATTTTCACCTGGGTGTAAAGCTGCCGGTGGCCGGTCTTGCGCCGTGAGTTCTTCCGGCGGCGGAATTTTTGCACCACCAATTTCGGGCCTTGGGTAACGGCCACGATTTCGGCCGTGACGCTGGCCTTTTTCAGCACCGGTTTGCCGACTTTCAGCCCGTCGTCGTCGCGAAAGGCCAAAACCCGGTCGAAAATGACTTGATCGCCGGTGGATGCCTCGCGGAGATCGATATCCAGAATTTGGCCTTCTTCTACCTTAAATTGGCGTCCGCCGTCCGAAATGATCGCGTACATAACGATTTCCTAAAACAAACCCACCCTTTGGTAATGACGAAACAACTAAGTTTAATCAAAACAGCATCAATATTACAAGGGCCCTGTATGGAATTAGTTGATAAGCCAAGATACGTGCGGGTCAGGTGCAACTCATACTTCTTAAGACGGGCAGCAAGATCATTAACTTGACAAATGCAGGATAGATTCCATAATGGTATTATAATGGTTCCATTATGGTAGTGAGGGTTTTGCAGATGTCAAGCATCACTGTGAAAAACATCCCGGAAGACCTATATGAACGGCTTCGCCAGTCGGCCGCCGCCAATCATCGCAGCATCAACAAAGAAATCATCGCCTGCATCGAAAGTGCAGTTCGCGGCCGCAGTAAAGCGGAAGTGGAAAAAATTTTAGACGACGCCCGCAAATTGAGAGAATTGACAAAGGACCATCCAATCAGTGATGCTCTTATAAAGAAAATCAAGAATGAGGGGCGTCCATGATAGTTGTGGATTCTAATGTCATCATTTATTTTCTTATAAGTTCTGATTTTTCTGAATTGTCGAGAAAAGCCGAACAGACATTTTTCAAAGATCCTCATTGGATTGCCCCGCCATTGTGGCGAAGTGAAGTTCGCAACGTGTTGGCATATTATATCCGAAAACGATTTCTGACCTTGGAAGCGGCAAAAAGGCTCATGGAAAAAGCCTTGAATTTAATGACCGGACCTGAACACGACGAGGATTCATCACATATTCTGCAATTGGCGGCGGAAAGCACTTGCACGGCCTACGACTGCGAGTTTGTCGCCCTGTCGCGGGATTTAGGCGTTCCTCTGGTAACGGTGGATAAAAAGGTGTTATCCCAATTCCCGGATGTGGCTATTGCGCTGGACAAGTACGTTGCCGTTTGAAAAAAACGGTAGGACGGATTGCAAATCAGGCCTACTGATCCTCACACGCTCGCCGACCATGCTTCGCATGGCGCCCTCTCGCGGTTAAAACAATAGGGATCCTCTTGTTTATTTTCATAAGTGGTCAGTAAACTGACCACCCCTCACTGACCACGGTCCACTGTCCACTAACTTTTCGCCAGTTTCACTTCCCGGTCTTCGTTATCGCGGCAATCGATGGCGAGATGTTCCGGGGGAAAGCCTTTGGCGGGAATGACTTGGATCGACATTTTTCCGTGTTCTTCCAGGCGGGCGAGTTCGTGGCGCTTGCGATTATTCAGATAATCGGCCACTTCCTCGGCCACGGTAATGGAGACTTTGGTGATTTGCGGGCGTTGGCTGGCCAGGATCAGCAGGCGGATCACTTCCAGGCCCATGCTTTCGGGAGTTTTGACCATGCCCGTGCCATTGCAACTGGGACATTGGGTATATGCGCTGAGCTTTGGATTGGTGCGTACGCGTTGGCGGGTCATTTCGATCAGACCGAATGGACTGGTGCGGAGGATTTTGGTTCGTGCCCGATCGCGCTTTACGGCGTCCCTGAGGGCCCGTTCCACGCCCCGGCGATGTTTTTCCTTGCGCATGTCGATGAAGTCGTTGACGATCACGCCGCCCAGGTCGCGGAGTCGGATTTGCCGGGCGATTTCCTTGGCGGCCATGAGATTGATTTGATGGGCGGTGTCTTCGGCCGAGCCTTCCGCGCGAAAACTGCCGGAATTGACGTCGATGGCCACCAGGGCCTCGGTCTGGTCGATGACGATCGAGCCGCCCGACTTGAGGGGCACCGCGCGGCGGTGGATTTTAGCGATTTCCTCGTCGAGGTTGTATTTGTAGAAAAGCGGCTCCTTGCCTTCGAACAATTGCAGCCGGTTGACGTAGCGAGGCATTACCAGTTGCAGAAATTCCTTGGCCCGTTCGTAGGCTTTAGGCTCGTCTATATAGATCGTGTCGACGTCGGTGGTGAAGATGTCGCGAATGGTGCGGATAATCATGTCGTTTTCTTCGTAGATGTCGACCGGGCCGGGGAGTTTGCGGATCCTGCGCACGATGACTTTCCACAGCCTGAGCAGGTAAGCCAGGTCGCGGGAAAGCTCGCGTTTGGTGCGGTCGCTGCCGGCGGTGCGGACGATGAAGCCCAGGCCCTTGGGCGGGTTGAGTTCGTACATGATGTCGCGCAAACGCCTGCGCAGGACTTCATCCTCGATTTTCCGCGACACGCCGATCCGTCCCAGGGCCGGCATGAGCACCAGGTATCGGCCGGGAATGCTGATGTACGTGGAAAGGGTGGGGCCCTTGCTGCCGATGCCTTCCTTGATCACCTGCACCAGCAATTCGTCGCCGCGGCGAAGGATATCCTGGATGGGCGGCTTGAATCGCGGCCGGCTGCTGGGATAGAACTGTTTGCGCCGGGGAGCCTCGCCTGAATCGTTTTCATCGTCGAATTCGGTGGTATCGGCCCAAGCATTCCCACCGTCGCCGCGGCGCGGCCCGCGCCGTGCTTCGCCGGGACCAAAGGGTTTTTCCGGATCGTAACCGCCTTGACGGAAATATTGGGGCTCGATATCGCTGACGTGTAAAAATCCATTCCGCCCCACGCCGAAATCGACGAAGGCCGCCTGGATGCTGGGCTCCAAATTTACGATCACGCCTTTATAAATGTTGCCTACGTAATTATCCTGGCCCGTGCGTTCGATATAAAGTTCTTCAAGCATTCCGTCTTCAACGACGGCGATGCGGCATTCCTCCGGTTGGGAGACGTTGATCAGCATTTCCTGCTTCATAAATATTCTTTCTTGTTCGGCAAAACCGATGAGTACGCAACGCTCTGGGAAAAAGGGGACAGGCACCTTTTGCCGGAACGGCCCTTCGGGTGCTTTGCACAAAAGGTGCCTGTCCCCTTTTTCCTGTCAGTGACCCAATTCCACGACGGTGCGCGTCAAATGCACGCCACGCGATTCGAGATCCTCCAGTCCCAACGCCGCGAGCACGTCGCGAGGACCGGCGCAGCCTTCCTGCTTGATCTTCAAGCGCATGTTCAGCGCGCCTTGGCGGAAAGACAATTCTTCCAGCATGGGGCGCAGATCGATGGGCGATCGGCCGTGGATGCGCGTGATCGTCAAGGTCGATTGGGCCAACAATCGCTCGATCCGCTCGCCCAACCCGGAATCGAGCGGGGGAGGGATAGGGACTTCGTAGGATGCGCTCTGGGCACGGGCTTTTTTTTCGTCCGGCGCAAGGATTTCGACGGCCAGCGGCGTCAAGCCCCGCGGGGCATGGGATTTCAGCCGCGCCAGCAAATCCTGGGCGCTGATGGATTCGGCCATTTCGAGTTCCATGACTTCGTCCGCGCCTTCGATGCCCACCGCCAGTGGCAAGGGGAAGGTCATCCGCGGTTTGGGATGAAATCCCTGGCTCATGCCCAGCGGCAAAGAGGCGCGGCGAAACAGCCGCTCGAAACACCGCATCAGGTCGCGATGCCCAATCAGTCGCAGGTCGTCCTGCTTGCAAAAGCGAATACGTACTCGTAATCGAACCATCCGTTCGAGTTTCCCGCCGCTGCCGTTGCGACCGGGAAACATAATTAAGGTTAAAGTTTATAGTTATCAGTTTTCAGTTCACGGTATTGGCCGTCAGCAGTAGGCTTTCAGCTATCTGCATTCGTTATCCCCTATAACGAAACCATATTTATAGTCTCTAATTTCTAATCTCTGTTCATTGCGCCGCGCCGGGGGTGAGTTTCTTTAATTCTTCGTTAAGATAGCTTTTGATTTCCCGGGCATTTTCCATGGACAGGACCTTATCGGTAACAGCCTTGCATCGCTCCATGGTTACGTGGCGAATGACGTTCTTAATTTCCGGGATGGAACTGGGGGCGACGCTGAATAGCCTCAAGCCCAGTCCCAAAAGCAGCATGGTGTAGGTGGGGTTGCCGCTCATCTGCCCGCACATATTAATAGGCACGTTTTTCCGGGCGGCGGACTGGATGGCCAGGATAATCAATTTCAAAACGGCCGGATCGGCAGCGTTGTACAACTGCACGACGTCTTTGTTGCTGCGGTCGACCGCCAAGGTGTACTGGATCAAATCGTT
>JBEKSO010000138.1:0-9466 GCA_049516935.1 Thermoguttaceae bacterium | reverse complement strand
GTTTACGGGCGTTTCCGCGCAGCGGTAGTAGGCCCGACGTTTACGTCGGGTTGGGAGGTCAATTAACTTACCATAACTCCTTCGCATGCAGCGTTGTCAGCCGCGTTTACGCGGCTCCTGGTTGATTAGGTATTTACAGTTTAAGTAAACAAGAATTGGGCTCAATCGTCAAGATCTGTCAAGGTCGGAGGGTTTGGCGGCCTGATTTACTTGCCCGTCGCGGCTTTGTAAGATGAACATGGTTTTAAGTATAAAAAAGGATGCTGAAATGTGCGTATTGAAAATTACTCTTTTAAGTTCCTTCCTGGCGATCATTTCGGTCGCCGCTTGTGTGGCTGATACCGATTTTCTACCCGCCGATCTTCGCTGCGAGAATTTGAAAAATCCCCTGGGCATTGACGCCGTCAGACCTCGCTTGAGTTGGAATTTCCAGCCCGCTTCAGTCGAGGGGCAAATTGCCCGCGGCGAAAAGCAGACGGCCTATCAAATCCTGGTTGCATCCTCGCTGGAAAAACTCGCCCGCGGCGAGGGCGATCTTTGGGACAGCGGAAAGGTTCCCTCCCCGAGATCCATCCATGTGGAATTCGCCGGCCGAAATCTCCAGTCCTGCCAGGCATGCTATTGGAAGGTGCGAGTTTGGGACGTTAAAGATCAGCCCGGAGCATGGAGTTCGCCTGCCTTTTGGACCATGGGATTGCTGCAAACCGACGCTTGGCATGCCAAGTGGATCGGTTACGATGCGGGCGATGCAATGCCCATTTTCCGCAAGGAATTCACGGTCGAAAAGCCCGTCCAGCGGGCCGAGGTTCATGTCTGCGGTCTGGGGCAATACGAGTTGCGCCTAAACGGCGCCAAGGTCGGCGACTACGTCTTGGACCCCGGCTGGACCGACTACCGCAAATCCTGCCTTTACACGACTTACGATCTTACAAACTCGCTCAAACAAGGCACGAATGCCTTGGGACTTTTGCTGGGCAACGGCATGTTCAACGTGGAAAAAAACAAACGCTATACCAAGGGCGTTTGGTCATTCGGCCGGCCCCAGGCGATCCTTCAATTGGATATCTTTTATGCCGACGGGTCAAAATCCCAGGTTGTTACCGACGAGTCCTGGAAAGGCGCTGCCGGCCCCATTGTCTTTTCCGGCGAATATGGCGGCGAAGATTATGACGCCGGTCTGGAACAACATGGATGGGATCAACCCGATTACCTGGAAACCGTGACCTGGAAGCCGGTTTCCGTGGTCAAGGGCCCTGGCGGGATTTTACGCGCACAGATGATTCCCCCCATAAAAGTCATGAAGACCGTCAAGCCAGTCGGCCCGCCCCAAAAAATCAATGACGCTTATCTATACGATCTGGGACAGAACTTTTCCGGTTGGCCGCGGATTGTCCTAAGCGGTCCGAAAGCAGCGAAGGTCCGCCTTGTGCCGGGCGAACTCCTCTCGAACGGACAAGTCAACCAGTTTTCCTCGGGCAGGCCGGCCTATTTCCAGTACACACTCGAGGGCCTAGGCCGCGAAGAGTGGACGCCCCGTTTTAGTTATTACGGATTCCGCTGGGTTCAAGTCCAGGGCGCGGCCCCCAAAGAATCTTCCCCGCCGGAAGGCACCCCGGTTATCGAGGAACTCGAAGGGCAAGTGCTCTATCCCGACGTGCAAACCGTGGGAAGTTTCCTGTGCTCGAATCCCTTACTCAATCGCATCCATGAAATCATCAACTGGGCCATTATCAGCAATTTGAAAAGCATAATTACCGATTGTCCGCACCGCGAAAAGCTGGGCTGGCTCGAGCAGATATATTTGAACGGGCCCGGCATAATGTTCAACTACGACGTATTGCCCCTGTATCGAAAGATCGCCGACGACATGGACCAGGCCCAATTAAACAACGGCCTGGTGCCCGACATCGCCCCCGAATACACCGTTTTTCCGGACGGTTTCCGCGATTCGCCCGAGTGGGGAAGTGCAAGCATCATCTCGCTTTGGCAGGCCTACGAACGTTACGGAGACCTTCAAATCCTGGAAAAACATTATTCCATGATGCAACGCTACCTCGATTATCTGGGCACTAAGGCCCAAGAACATATTCTCAACTACGGCCTGGGTGATTGGTATGATATCGGCCCAAAAGCCCCAGGGCTGGCCCAGTTGACTCCCATGGCGGTAACGGCCACGGCAACCTATTTCCGAGATGCGGTGATCCTCACCGAAACAGCCCAGCGCTTGGGAAAAACCGCCGACGCCGCAAAATACCGCGATCTGGCCGCGGAAATACGCAAAGCCTTTAACCAGCGGTTCTTCAATTCACAGGAAAACAGTTATTCCACCGCCAGCCAAACCGCCCTGGCCATGCCCCTGGTCTTGGGTATGGTCGATGCCGATTCCCGCCAGGCGGTAGCCGATCTGCTGATCAAAAACATCCGCGACCACGGCAATCATACCACGGCGGGCGACGTGGGCCATTATTATGTGCTCCGGGCATTGGCCCAAGCCGACCGTTCGGACGTGATCTACGATATGGCCTGCCGTAAGGATTATCCAAGTTACGGATATCAAATAGAACACGGTGCGACCTCTCTGACCGAGGCCTGGGACGGCCCAACCCGCGGCGCATCGCAAAATCACTTCATGCTCGGCCATATCGAAGAGTGGTTTTACAGCGACCTGGGCGGTATTCGAGTGGATCTTTCCAAAGATGCCCCGGAACAAATCGCGATTCGCCCCTATTTTTGCCCCGGCATCCAATGGGTCAACACATCGTATCAATCCATCCTCGGCCGGATCTCCTGCGACTGGAAACGCCAGGGAAAGCAGTGCTCGATGCGTGTGATAATTCCCTCAAACGCCGCCGCATCGGTGTATATTCCCGTCAAGGATAACACGTTTGTAAATGAAGGAGGCAAACCCGTAAGTCAATCGCCCGATGTGAAGTTTCTCAATCAGGAATCCACTCAGGCCGTGTTCACAGTAAGTTCCGGCGAATACTCCTTCGACTGGCCCGAGAGTGAATAAGTTGTTAATGTAGCAGGCACACTCCGTGTGCCGTTTCCCAATGTAGTAGGCACACGTCAAGTGCCGGCCCCCAATGTAGCAGGCACACTCCGTGTGCCGTTTCCGCCACGGAGTGTACGGTCTACATCTATTCCCGCAATCGCCGATGTAGCATTTCCCTGCATAGGGTAAAAAACCGCTGGTAATCCTCTCGTCGATAATCGGCGAATGTGCAATCGTGATGCTGCCAGCGGTGATGCTTGTAATAGAGCGTGACTTCGGCGTAGATGCCGCGATTCAAATATATGCGATGCGCGAAATCCTTGGTCGAGGCCAAAATCAACTTGCCCAAGGTGATATATCCCGGATCAAGATTAAGTGGCCGCGCCTCCGGATGGCTTGCCAAGGCAGTATATTCGTCTTCCCAAGCATTGGTCAGCAGCTTGACATCCACCAAATCCGCCGGATCAAAGGGCTGTTGAAAAGCGAAAAACACTTTTTTCAAGCCCGGCCCCATCGTGTCGTCGTAATATTGCGTTTCGACAAAATCGAACTTCGGGCTTTCCAATTCAATCGGACCCCATTCCACTTCCGCCCGCTGTTTGGCCCACTGAAATGCCTCGTCATAGCGGCTGAATGCGGCCAGCAAAAGCAATGCAGGAGTGTGAGGAGTTGGTTGGCCCATGATGTACGATTCGCATGATCATTAATGCACAAAATGGTTCCATGGCCGCCAGGGTTCATGGTTAAGTGTTAATCTTAAATACACTCACTCCGGCTTGTGCTGCCGCCGCGGAAAGCGATTCATCAAGAGTCGCCAATATCACGCCTTCCCGCATTGCCAATTCCAGGTAAGCGGCATCATACGCTGAAAGTTGATAAGTTCTGGCCAAAGAGTAAATGTCACCCATTGTTTTCAATGAAGTGGGCGAATCGATCAGAATCGGCAGTCTCTCTAGCATTGCGAGAAAATGGGACGCTTGAGCAGATGTTAAGCGACCTCTGCGTTCTCCGACAAGTAAAACGTTGCCTACCTCCAAGAGCCAAACGGCCGGAACCAGGGCTTGGTCTACAAGGAGTCGATCAAGGACATGATCGGCGATAAGTTGCGATTCATCCTCAAAGCACCAGTTCATTGCGATCGAACAATCGAGAATAAATCGACTCATCGCCGGCCTTCCTCGATCATTTCGCGAATGGTTAATCCTTCTAACCGCCGGCCTTTGCGGCATTCCTTAATGTCTTGTATGACTTGAGCCATATCCGAATTATTCTGATTAGCTACAGGAACAATTCTCGCAACCGGGACGCCCTGTTTCGTGATAGTGATCAACTCGCCTTGGGCTACGCGGTCAACTAGTTTGGGCAATTGCGATCCGGCTTCTGACAGGCCAATTGTAATCATAGTCATGTTCCTCCAACAAACGGACTATGTTTATTATAATCATTTGCGCCGATTATAACAATCTGACCTCGGATGACATTTTCCCTGGCGGCTCCATGGAAAGATATCATTTCTGTCGATTGTGAAACCGCGCGTTGTCTTTGCGTTCGCGGCGGACCAGCTCGGCCAGGGTTTCGGCGGCGCCTTCGATATCGATCATCCGGGCGTCCTTTTCCCATCGCCATTTCATTTCAAATTTGCCTGCTTTCAGGCCGCGATCGCCGATAACCACCCTTAGCGGAATGCCCAGCAGGTCGGCGTCCTTGAATTTCACGCCCGCGCGGCAATCGCGGTCGTCCAGAAGCACGTCTATCCCGGCGCCCGCAAGTTCGTCGTGGAGTTGCTTGGCCGCTTTCATCGAGGGCTCGTCCGGAACCTTCACCGGCACAAGCAGCACTTCGTACGGGGCCAGGGCCATGGACCAAATAATCCCGTTTTCGTCGTGATTGGTCTCGATCAAGGCGGCCAGGATGCGATTCACGCCTATGCCGTAACAACCCATGATAATCGGCTTTAATTGCTCGGCGGCATCTAAAAATCGTGCGTTTAAGGCCTCGGAATATTTTGTGCCCAGCTTGAACACGTGCCCGATCTCTATGGCATGTTGCAAGGCCAATTTACAACTGCACCGCGGGCATGCATCGCCGTCAACGGCCTTTCGCAGATCGGCAAATAAATCGACCTGGAAATCGCGATTAAGATTTGCGCCCGTGAAATGGGCATCGCCCTCGTTGGCGCCGACAACTGCATTGGCCATTGCCTGGATGTCGCGGTCGGCGAAAATGGGTATTTTTTGTTTCATGCCCACCGGTCCGGCAAATCCCACCGGCGCACCAGTCACCTGGTAGATCACGTCCGGGGCGGCCAATTCGATTTTCCCGGCCGCCGCCGCCTTGCGGATCTTGCCTTCGTTGGCTTCGTGATCGCCACGCACCAGCACGGCGATAGGTTTGCCGTCGGCCACGTATATCAGCGTTTTGATAATGTTTTGTGGTTTGCAGGCCAAAAACTTGCCCACCTGTTCGATGGTCGAAACGTGCGGGGTATCCACCTTTTTAAGCGGTTCTCGGGGCACGTTGGGCGGAACGCAATCGCGGGCCCCAACCTCGGCCTTTTCCTGATTGGCCGCGTATCCGCAGTCTTTGCAGTGCAATACGGTGTCCTCGCCGTTGTCGGCCACCACCATGAACTCGTGGCTGGCGTCGCCGCCGATCGGCCCGGACTCGGCCTCAACGGCCAGGTAATCCAATCCGCAGCGGGTAAAACCGCGGCAGTAGGCCGCGTACATCTTCTCGTAACTGTTATTGAGCGATTCAACCGTTGGATCGAAACTGTAGGCGTCTTTCATTAGAAATTCGCTCGTCCGCAATACGCCGAAACGGGGCCGCTCTTCGTTGCGGAACTTCGTGGTGATCTGGTACACGGTAATCGGCATCTGGCGATAGCTGGAAATATGCCGCGACACGAAATCGGTGATGATTTCCTCGTGCGTCGGCCCAAACACGATGGGCACCTTGCGGTTTTGGCGGGGAAGAGTCGCCTGCACCAGCACGTTGCCAAAGGCCCCTACCCGGCCTGTCTGCTCCCAAAGTCCCAGGGGCGACATGGCGGGCATGGCCAATTCCACGGCCCCGGCCGCGTTCATCTCCTCGCGCACGATCTGCTCGGCCTTTTTCAGCGCCGCCAGTCCCAAAGGCAAATAGGTGTATGCCCCGGCCATTACCTGGCTGATCAATCCTGCGCGGAGCATAAGGACGTGGCTGGGTATTTCCGCCCCCTCGGGCGTTTCCTTCATGGTAGGTATAAGGGTTTGGGTCCAGAGCATTTTTTTTAGTGAGTAGGGTCTTTATTTGGGGTTTAAGCGAATTTTGTATATTGCAAATTGTCAATTGCAAATTTCAAAATGCAAATTGAATAACTACAACCACTTGCGTGATTCGGCTTGTGCATTTTAACGGAAAAATGGCGTTTTCGGCAAGGGGGAGAATGGAATTCGGGGACTACCCGAGATTTCTCGGTGAAAAAAAGGGGACTTTCCCATGGCCTTGTGTGCTGTCATTATGTCTCCTACAATCTATAACAAATCATTTGCCATGCCAAGTTCATTCTCCGGAAAGGCACTCCATGACGCGGCGTTATATCAATCAGTTTGCCCATCAAGAAGCCGTCAACGAGGTGTTTGTCGCCAATGGCAAACAACTTCGGCCCAATCGCACCGGCAATCTCTATCTACAGGTCGAGCTTTCCGACAGCACCGGCTCGATCGGGGCGCGGATGTGGAACGCCAGCGAGGGACTTTATAAATCGTTCGAAAACGGCGACTATATCCGCGTCCAGGGCGCCACGCAAATCTTCCAGGGCGCTGTGCAATTGATCCTCAAACGAATAGAGAAAGTCGATCCCGCCCTGGTCGATCCCCAGGATTTCACCCCTCAGCCGGCAGTGGACGTGGACAAACTCTTCGCCCGCCTGGGCGATATGCTCCGCAGTATGAGCGATCCGGGCCTGGTCAACCTGGCCGAGTGTTTTTTGCTCGACGAGCCATTTACGGCCAAGTTGATGATGGCCCCGGCCGGAACCAAGAATCACCACGCCTTCCACGGCGGATTGCTGGCTCACATCGTGGGCCTCATGGAAGTAGTCCTCCGCGTGGCACCCTGCTATCCGCAGATCGACGGCAACCTGTTATTGATGGGCGCATTTCTGCACGACCTCGGTAAAATCGAGGAATTGACCTACGAGCGGGGACTGGCCTATAGCGACGAGGGCCAATTAATCGGGCATCTGGTAATGGCCGTCGGCATGTTGGACGCCAAAGTCGCCGAAGCCGAAAAACTCTCCGGCGAACCCATTGCCGAGGAAACCGTTCTGAGGCTGAAACACATGATCGTCAGCCATCATGGCGAATACGAATTCGGCAGCCCAAAGTTGCCCATGACCCTGGAGGCCATCGCACTGTATTACCTGGATAATCTCGACGCCAAGATCAACTCCTTTTATCAACTCATCACCGAAGACCCCAACTCGGACAGTCCCTGGACCGTTTATCAGGCCAATATTGAGCGGAAACTATTCAAGGGCAAGCCAAAAGAACAACCATAAAGCCGCGACCGTTGGTCGCGCATGAATCCCGCCACCGTTGGTCGCGATTTGCATATGCGACTAACGGGAGCGGCATTGTGTTATAAAGAAAATATTTGCCCCCTGTTGACTGACTGTATATTATTCCCAAAAGTATGCTTAGCGGCATAATATTCGCTTGGAAACCGATTGTGCGTACTACCGGCGTATAATAGGTGAATTTCTTCTTTCTCTTCAAGGGAGGGTGTTACAATGAATCCTGAAAGTTGCTGCCGGAGTAGAATCGCTGCGGCGATTCTAGTGGTCGGATTTGCCAGTTTATTGTTGCTACAATGCCAAATTGTCCAGGCGCAGGAAAAGCCGCCTAGCAGTTATTCACCGGTCGTTATTACGGAGGATTTCGATAGAATCGTGGCCCGAATGCAGGCGGCCAAGCCTAAAATCGAAGAGCGGCAAGCGGCCTTGTTGCAGGAACGCTACGACCTGAAAGACAAGCCCGCCCAGGGCGTCGCCATGTCCAAGGGCAAGGCGGTTCAGGAAGGCGTTCGGGTAAAGCTGCCCCCGGCCGTCAAATCATGGCAAGATCTGGCCGCCATGACGCCCGAGCAGATCGGCGAAAAAGGCCTCTGGCCCAAGGGATTTTTGCCCCTGCCGCACCCGAATCATGCCGAAGGCGGCATGCTCTTCCCCCAGTATCACATCGACAAGATCAAGGCCCAGGAACAGCGCGACTTGACCAGGTTCGATCTGGATTATGATCTGCCCACGCAATTTTTGCCCGAGTTTCCCCCGCCTATTTACTTGACCACCCGCCCGGACCTGGGCGACGTCTCGCAAGGCCAATTAGTCACGCTCACTAACTACTTCAAACTTTTCAACGGCATATTGAATCCGAAACAACTCGAGGGTCTACGGCTCTTGGTAACGCCCTTTCCGCAGCAACAATTCAACGCCACGGATGATCGAAGGTCTATAAAACCCAGCCAAGGCGTGACGTGTTTCGATTGCCACGTCAACGGGCACACCAACGCGGCCACGCATCTGGTGGGCGACATCCGTCCGCAAGAGTTCCGCCACCGCTTGGATACGCCTTCCTTGCGCGGCGTGAACATTCAGCGACTATTCGGGTCGCAGCGGTCGCTAAAAAGCGTGGAAGATTTCACCGAGTTCGAGCAGCGGGCAGCCTATTTCGACGGCGATCCTGTTATTGCCACGAAAAAAGGCGTCAATATACTGGAACGCGGGAGCCAGGTCCACTTCATGGCCGAGTTCCAAGAGCTTTTGGATTTCCCGCCCGCCCCGAAACTCGATATCTTCGGCATGTTGGACCCGAAAAAAGCCAGTGAATCGGAAATCCGCGGACAAAGGATTTTCTTCGGCAAAGGCCGTTGCGCCGAGTGCCACCCGGCGCCTTACTATACCGATAATACGCTGCACAATCTGCGGGCGGAACGCTTCTTCAAACCGCAGATGGTCAATGGCCGCATGGCATCCAGCGACGGACCGATCAAGACTTTTGTGCTTCGCGGCATAAAAGATTCTCCGCCCTACCTGCACGACGGCCGCCTCTTGACACTGGAAGACACGGTGGAGTTCTTCAACCTGGTATGCGAAACCAGGTTGACCGATCAAGAGAAGCAAGACCTTGTGGCCTTCATGCGCTGCTTATAACTGGAAATTTAGAAATCCAATCTCACGCGCAATAGCCGGCGGCTAACAGCCGCCGGATGGTATTTGTTTATATTCCCGCGGTCGTTCACCGCCGGCTGGTGATATTATTAATCTTAGGCTCAATAAGCATTACTTCGACGCCGTTTCACCCGCCAAAAATTAGAGACGTAACGTACGTCACCGCCGCCCAGGTAATAAAGGAAACAACCGCGGTTAGAAAAATCTCCGGCAATTCCAGCGCCTCCCAAGCGGTCTTCATGCAAAGCCAGTAAAAAAAT
>JBEKSO010000137.1:0-9477 GCA_049516935.1 Thermoguttaceae bacterium | reverse complement strand
CTCGATTGGATTGTTCACGAAATAGTCGCCTTATTCCAAGATGGCTCAACAACTTGCGTCATACGGCCACCATAAAATGAACTTGGAAGTACTGGATGAGGGATGAATGATGAATGAAGGAACTTTGAAAAAATTAAAAATAATGCTTTTACTTTAATATTAAAAATCTGTTAGCTTAAAGTTTTCTCCGTGCCCTCCGTATCTCCGTTTTGAATATTCTTATGAATAATTCCGAAAAACAAAAATTCCTCGATCCGCAAATGCTGGCGAAATTGCAAGGTCTGCAACTCCGCGCTCGCCTGATCGTCGAGGGATACGTGTCGGGCGTGCACCGCAGCCCGTTCCATGGGTTTTCCATCGAGTTCGCCGAGCACCGCGAATACACCCCCGGCGACGACCTGCGTTACCTGGACTGGAAAGTCTTCGGCCGCACCGACAAATTCTATTTGAAGCAATTCGAGGAAGAAACCAATCTGATTTGCTATCTGCTATTGGACTCCAGCGAAAGCATGTCCTATAAAAGCGATCGGGCGGCGATGTCCAAGCTGGAATACGCCCAATCCGCGGCCGCGGCCTTGTCATACCTCATTCTCAATCAGCAGGACAGCGTGGGACTGGTCACTTTCGACGAGGAAATCCGCGCACTAGTCCGGCCGGGCGGCAATCCCTCGCATCTAAAAGAAATCCTGCAAGTCATGGAAACCTCGGCGGGCGGGCGAAAAACCGCCACAGGACCCATCTTTCACGACCTGGCCGAACGCTTTAAAAAACGCGGCATCGTCATCATCCTCAGCGATCTTTTCGACAACGTCGATGCCATGATGGCCGGACTGAAGCACTTCCGACACCGCCGCCACGAAGTAATCATAATGCACGTGCTCGATCCGGCCGAGGTGGATTTCCCCTTCGAGCAAGCTACGCTCTTCCGCGGCCTGGAGCAATTGCCCGAGGTGTTGGTCGAACCCCGGGCGATCCGAAAAGCATATCTCGATGAATTCAATAATTTTATCCATCGATTAAAAAAAGGCTGCCGCCAGCATCAGATCGATTACGTCCCGCTGCGGACCGATCAGTCGATGGAAGTGGCATTATCCATGTATTTAGCCTCGCGGGGATAAAGGGCTGGGCAAATTATTGCCTAGTTAGAACATAAAAAAATAAAACATTAACGATGAATGTTAATTATCGATCGATAACAAAAACCGCTTGCGGTTTCGCGAAAATTATTTTAAGTGGGCAGTGAACTGCCCACCCCTTACTGCCCACCGCCCACTATCCGCTGCCCACTATAATGCTTCTGTTTCCGCCGATATTCGCCTTTGGATTTCTCAACCTGTCCATGCTGGGTTGGCTGGCGGCGGCCTCCGCGCCCATATTGATCCATCTTTGGGCCCGGCGGCATTATCGGCAGACGGCTTGGGCGGCAATAGAATTTTTGCTTGCAGCCGTTAAGCGGCACACGCGGCGGATGTTCTTTGAACAATGGTTGTTGCTACTGATCCGCATGGCGATAATCATACTTTTGGTGCTGGCCGTGGCCGAGCCGTATTGGCAGCGTCCGGGCCTGGCCGCAAGCGGCGGCGGAACCGCGCATCGCATCTTGGTCGTCGACGGCTCGTTATCCATGGATTTCAAGCCTACCGACCACAGCCGCTTTGAAAAGGCCAAGGAACTGGCCCGTCAGATCGTCGAAGACAGTCGCCAGGGCGACGTATTTACACTTCTTTTAATGTCCTCGCCTCCCCGCGTCGTGGTCGGCAAGCCGGCCCTGGAACACGTGGAAATCCTCCGCGAAATCGAGACCCTTAAGCCGGCCCAAACCACGGCCGATCTGCCCGGCGCCTTGGCCGCAATAGAGCAGCTTATTCCCAAAGCCCAGCGGGAAAATCCGCGAATTACCCAACATGAAATATATTTCCTCACCGATTTGCAGCGTGTAACTTGGTCGCCGAAATTTGGCCAAACGGCACTGGCCGAATTCCGCCGCCGCAGCGCAGCTCTGGCCGATGCGGCCCAAATCGTTATTCTCGACGTGGGCCAACCGGATGCCGAGAATCTGGCTGTTACCGCCTTTAGTCCCGGCGATCCCGTCATAATTGCCGGCCGCGATGTAAATCTATCAGCCTCGATCAAGAATTTCGGCCGCCAAACCCGCACGCGACAGTTGGTGGAATTGCTGGTCGACGGGCGGCGGATCGAACAAAAATTCGTCGATGTGCCGGCCGGCCAGGAAATCGTTTTAAACTTTAATTATCGTTTTGAAACGCCGGGCGACCATGCCCTCGAAATTCGCGCCGCCGGCGACGCCCTGGATGAGGATAATCACCGCTTTCTGGCCCTTAACGTGCGGCAAGAGATTCGCGTTTTGTGCATCGACGGCCGGCCACGCGGCCAAACGTTCCGCGGCGCGGCCGATTACCTGGTCGAGGCATTGGCCCCGCAAGGCGACGATTCGCGGCAAATCGCCATTAAACCCGAGGTCACCGCCGAATCCGCCCTGGTCGAGCGCGAACTTGCGCCCTACGATTGCGTATTCATCTGCAATGTCGCCCAATTCACTCCGCACGAAGTCCGCTTGCTCCACAATTATTTACAGAGTGGGGGCAGCGTGGTGTTCTTTCTCGGCGATCAGGTTCTGCCCGAGCGATACAATACCGCGCTGGCCGGCGAAACAACAACCAGCAAAGAGGGCAGGGCAGGGGAGGGGCGCATCTTGCCCGCTCGGCTGGGAACCTTAATCGACCAGCCGCAACTCCGCCTCGATCCGCTCGGGTTTCGGCATCCGATTCTTGAGGCCTTTCGAGGCCGGGGTGAAACCGCGCTGCTCACCACGCCGGTTTTCAAATACTTCAAGCTGCAAGTGCCGAAAAATTCCACCGCCCGGGTCGTTTTAGCCACGGCAAGCGGCGATCCCCTGGTTGTGGAAGAGAAGATCGAGCGTGGGCATGTGATTTTGTCGGCCACCACGGCCGATACGTCTTGGACGGCCATGCCGCTCTGGCCCAGCTTCCTGCCGCTGGTTCAGGAGATTTTGGCATTCTGCCTGGGCAGCAGTGCCAAAGGGCACAATTTGGAAGTGGGCGATCCGATAGCCGCACCCGCGCCTACGGCCTCGGCCGACGTGCCGGTGACAGTGCAAACGCCCGACGGACGCACTCAGCAGGCGCGGCGGCGAACTCAAGACGGCACGAGCCTTCTCGAATTCGCCGACACGACCCAAAGCGGCGTGTACGCGGCCCGCTTCGGCCCGCCCATGGATCGCAACCTGCTTTTTGCGGTTAACGTCGATACGGCGGAAAGCGACTTGGCGCAACTTTCACCCGATGAATTGCAAACGGATGTGTGGCCGGGCGTGGCGTTTCTGCACCAGACCGCCTGGCAAAACGCCGGCCGCACGGCGATCGGAGCCTCGCTTGCCGGCGCCGGCTCGCAGGTGGAATTGCTGTATCTGGTTTTAGGTTTATTATTCCTGGAAACTTTTTTGGCCTGGCGTTTCGGATATCACGCGACATGAGCGATATATTGATTAAGGGCTGGTCACTTCAGTGACCCAGTTTGACATGAGCGGCATATTTAGTAACTTGATCGACCGATGGTTCGGCCTGGAAACCGCTTCCGGCGAAGGCATCGCCTGGAGTCTGGATTACAACTGGCCCTGGCCTCCCTGGGCAACGCTGCTGGCGGCCGTGCTGGCGGTGATATTTGTCGTGTGGATTTATCTTCGCGAAGGCCGGCGCGTCGGCCGCCCTTATCGCCTGGCGCTGGCCGTGGTCCGGCTCTCGCTGGCGGCGATTGTGCTGTTGATGGCCGCCCAAGTGACGCTTTTGCTGAAGCGCACCGGATTGCCTTACATGGCACTGCTGGTCGACGATTCGCAGAGCATGACCATTGCCGACCGCTACGATGACAAAATCCAAAAAGCATTGGAAGACCGCATAAAAAAAATATCGCCCCAAGACTCCGAAATCACCCGCTGGAATCTCGTGCGCACGCTGCTTTGCGAACAAGACGCCGCGATGCTTAAAGGATTATCCGGCCAGTACAAGTTGCGGGTTTATTTTCTCACGGGCCTCCGCCTGAGCCAACAGCCGGAAGTAGAAGGGGCGGTCGAGGAAATCAAGTCCTTAAAACCCTACGGCGAGTCCAGCCGCATCGGCGCGGCCGTTCGCGACATTCTCGACGATCTTCGCGGGGCAATGCCGGCAGGAATCGTAATTCTCAGCGACGGCATCAATACCGAAGGCCCGTCCCTGGCCGCCGCCGCCGCTAATGCCCAACGCCGAGGCGTGCCGCTCTTTTGCATCGGCCTGGGCAGCAGCCGGCCGCTCCGCGATTTGGCCCTCAGCGATCTCCTCGTCGACGGCACGGTCTTCGTCAACGACGTCGTTTATTTCGAGTGCAAAATCACCGCCACCGGATTCCAGGGGACCAAGGCCATGCTCGTCTTGCGCGAAAAAGGCAAAAGCAACGTCCTGGCAAAGACCGAAGTCACACTCGGCCCGGACGATCAATCGCAGACCGTCCGGCTGGTCTATCGGCCCACGCAGGTCGGAGAATTCGAATATGCGGTTGAAGTCGAGCCGCAAGAAGGCGAACTACAAACCGAGAATAACCGCCTGTCGCGAACCATCCAGGTCCGCAAGGAGAAACTCCGCGTGCTGCTGGCCCAGGCCGGCCCTAGTTTTGAATTCCGCTACCTGCGAAACGTGCTCGAGCGCGACGATACCATCGAATTGCACACGGTCCTTCAGGACGCCGACCTGGAACACGCCGATCAAGACAAGGCGGCCCTGCGCATGTTTCCCGAGCGCCGCGAGGATCTGTTCGCCTACGACGTGATCATCCTCGGCGACCTTAACCCGGCGCTGTTAAGCGCATCGGCCATGCAGAGTCTGGCGGCGTTTGTCGATCAGCCGGTCAAAGGCGGCGCCCTGGTGCTCATCGCCGGTCCAAAGTACATGCCCCTGGCTTATCGCGATACGCCCTTGGCGCGCCTGATGCCCATCGACCCGGGCGGCGTTCGGTTGCCCGACCCCAATCAGCCCATTACCGAAGGTTTCAAACTCAAGCCCACCGAACTTGGGCTGGCCGGGCCTGCCATGCAACTGGGCGATTCGCCGGCCGAAACGCAAGCCATCTGGCAAAACCTGCCGGATTTGTATTGGTTTGCCGAGGCGCAGGACCTGAAACCCGGCGCCCGTGTGTTGGCCGAGCATCCCACCCGCACCACGCGCGACGGCCGCCCGCTGCCCATATTCGTGATGCAATACGTGGGAGCGGGCAAAGTCCTCTTCCACGCCACCGATGAAACCTGGCGCTGGCGCTGGCGCGTGGGCGACCTGTATTTCGCCCGATATTGGATCCAAACCATTCGTTATCTCTGCCGCTCGAAATTGGCCGAATCCGGGGGCAACGTCACTCTCTCCGCCGATCGCCGGCAGTACGCCCAGGGCGAGTTGGTTCAACTCCGCGCCCGATTTGCCGACGAACGCCTCGCTCCCGTCGAAGACAACGGCGTCACAGTGATGGTCGAGCAGCCGGGCCAGCAGACCGTGCGCCTGCAACTTCACCGCGCTGCGATGGGCCGCGGAACCTTCGAAGGCCTGCTTAGCCGGCCTTTACCGGGCAGTTATCATGCCTGGATTGTTGCGCCCGGCATGGAAGGACGCGCGCCGGCGGTCGATTTCGTCGTCTCTCCGCCGCCCGGAGAGTTCGCCCATGTCCGCATGGACGAAGCCGCTATGCGCGAGGCCGCCAAACTAACCGGCGGCCGCTACTACGATTTCCAAACGGCCGGCAAGTTGCTCCGCGATCTGCCTCCCGGCCGGCAAGTCCCCGTGGAAACTCTGCCCCCCAAACCCCTGTGGAACAAATGGCCGCTGGTGCTCTTGTTCCTGACGCTTTTGATCGGCGAATGGCTACTACGAAAACGCGGCGGAATGGTGTAAAATAATGATGACTGATGAAAATAATTATACATTATTGATCGATAATAAAAATCGCTTGCGGTTTCGCGATATATACCTGCGTAAGTGCGAGCGAACAATCTAACTCCCGGAGCAGGCTCCGGAGCTATGGAGAGTCTGGAAAATAATGTCGTGGTGTAGATGATAAATCAAGTCAAGCCCACGGGTTGCAACCCGTGGGCTTAACAACATTCATCACTTGAGACTAAATAAATATTTTTGAAAGCAAATAATGAACGAATCCGAACTAGAACAATCAATTTTGAACTTCGTTGCCAAGGTGGAATATCGGCCCATGAAACCCCGGGCGATTGCCAAGCACTTGAAAGTGCCCGAGGAGCAAATCGTCGAAATGAAACGGGCGGTCAAACGCCTGGTGCATCACGGACAATTGCAATACGGGTCAAATCATCTGGTGATGGCCGCCGCGCCGGCCGCCAAGCCGGGAACTGAGCCCGGTAAAACCCGCTCGGGGCGGATCAAGGGCGTGTTTCAACGCACGAAAAAGGGTTTCGGATTCGTCCGCCCCCACGGCGCGACTGCCGAAGACCGGGAAAAAACGGATATTTACATCCCGGCCGATCGGGCCGGCGACGCCTCGACCGGCGACACCGTCCTGGTGCAACTTTTAAGGCACCGGCCCGGCGAACCCGGTTTGCGAGGCGAAGTCGTGGAGATCATCGAGCGCGAGACGCATCAGTTCGTGGGCACGTATTTCGAATCGCGGGGGGCCGGCTACGTGCAGGTCGACGGCACGCTGTTCGCGCAGCCGATCTACGTGGGCGATCCTGGGGCGAAAAACGCCCGGATCGACGACAAGGTAGTCTTTGAAATGGTCCGCTTCCCTTCGCCCGTTCATGACGGCGAAGGAGTGATTACCGAAGTGCTGGGCCCGGGCGGCAAACCGGGCGTGGATACGCTATCGATCCTCCGCGAGTTCGATCTGCCCGAGGCCTTTGCGGAAGACGTTCTGGAAGAAGCCCGCATCGAGGCCGACAAATTCGACGAGTCGATACCCGCCGGGCGGTTGAACCTCACGGCAGAGACGGTGATCACGATCGATCCGGAAGACGCCCGGGATTTTGACGACGCGATTTCGCTAAGGCGCCTGGACGGCGGCAACTGGCTGTTGGGCGTGCACATCGCCGACGTGACCAACTTCGTTCGTCCCAAAACCGCGCTTGACCGCGAGGCCCGCCAGCGCGCAACCAGCATCTATCTGCCCGACCGCGTGCTCCCCATGCTGCCCGAGACGATTTCCAACAGCCTGGCCAGCCTTCAGCCGGGCAAAGTGCGGTATAGCAAATCGGCCATTATGGAATTCACCGAGGACGGTATAAGAACTTCAACCGAACTGCACACCTCGGCCATCAAAAGCGCCAAACGCTTGACCTACGAGCAGGTGGACGGATTCTTGAACGATCCCGAGGCCTGGCGAAAAAAACTGGGGCCCAAAGTCTTCGCGCTTTTGGGGGTTATGCGCGATCTGGCCCGCACCCTGCGCGCACGCCGCATGCGCAACGGGGCCTTGGAACTGACCCTGCCCGAGGTGAAAATCGACCTGGATAAGAACGGCCGAGTATCCGGGGCGCACGTGGTCGAGAACACCGAGAGCCATCAGATCATCGAGGAATTCATGCTGGCGGCCAACGAGGCGGTGGCCGAGCGGCTCCGCGACAAGGCAATTCGCTTCCTCCGCCGCATCCACCAGTCGCCCAGCCCGAGGAAACTCAAGGCCCTGACCGAGTTCGTCAAGGAGTTGGGTTACGACGTGTCGAGCCTGGAAAGCCGTTTCGAATTGCAACGGCTGCTGAATATGTCCTCCGGCCGGCCCGACCAACATGCGGTGAATTTCGCCGTGTTACGTTCGCTGCAACGGGCCGTTTACAGTCCCATGGAAGAAGGCCATTACGCACTGGCCAGCGACTGCTACTGCCACTTCACCTCGCCCATCAGGCGTTATCCCGACTTGACCGTACACCGGCTCGTCGAATCGCTGCTTACAAACAAGAAATCCCGCGATAACATGGACGACCTTGTGGCCCTAGGCCGGCATTGTTCCGATCGCGAACAGCGCGCAGAGTCGGCCGAACGCGAACTGACGAAACTCAAACTGCTAAGCTACTTGAGCCAGCACATCGGCCTGGAAATGGACGCGGTGATAACCGGGGTGGAAAGCTTCGGCATCTTCGTGCAGGGCCTGGAACTGCCCGCCGAAGGACTAGTGCGCGTGGATTCGCTTACGGACGATTATTACCGTTTCGATCGGGCGAACCACACCCTGGCCGGCCACCGCGCGGGCAATTCTTACCGCCTGGGCGATTTGCTTAAGGTCGTCGTTGCCCGGGTGGACATGGAACGCCGGGAACTGGATTTCCGCCTGGTCGAGCGGAAGAAACCGATTAAGGACTTGAAAGGCACGAAGAAAGCAAAAGAGATGAAGCAGGGAATGCAAGACATGGATACGGCGAAGGCAAAGAAATCCGGCCCAAAAAAATCCCGCCGCCGACGCCGGTAAACCATTTATTGTACCTGTGTCTGTTTAACCAGTCTTGCGAGAAGATCCCGGGCGGCACTGGAGGCGATGGTTTCGGCGGCGAGATGGGCGCATTTTTGGGGGGAGGGGTCGTGCCCGGCGGTCCATAGCGCGGCGGCGGCGTTGGCTATGACGATATCGCGCGGGGGGCCGGGGCGGTTGTCGAGGATTTCGCGGATCATCTCTGCGCTTTGTTCGGGGCCGGTCACCAGCATAGTTTCAATCCCGGCCGATTCCAGGCCGAAATCGGCGGGGGTCCAATCGAAGTGCCGCAGGGTTCCGGCGGACGCTTCGATGACATGGGTCGGGCCGGCAAGCGTGACTTCGTCCAGGCCGTCGGCGCCGTGAACGATGACTGCGCGTGTTGTCCCTAAAAGCAAAAGGGCTTCGGCCATGAGCGGCTGCAAAGCGGGGCGGCCTACGCCCAAGAGCTGGAAGGGGGCGGCGGCCGGATTCACCAGCGGCCCGAGGATGTTGAAGACCGTGGGCGTGCCCAGCTTTTTGCGGACCGGGGCTACGTGCTTCATGGCCTTGTGCAAAAGCGGGGCAAAGCAGAAGCAGATGCCCAACTCGTCCAGGCAACGCTCGACGCAGGCCACGTCGGCCTCGATGTTTACGCCCAAGGCGGCCAATACGTCGGCCGATCCGCTACGGCTGGTCATGCCGCGATTGCCGTGTTTGGCCACGGGCACTCCGGCCGCGGCCGCCACCAGCGCGGCGGCGGTGGAGATGTTGAAGGTTTTCGAGCCGTCGCCGCCCGTGCCGCAGGTATCGAGCAATCCGGCACGACGGGAACGGATGGGCGTCATCTGCCTGCGCATGGCGGCAGCAGCGCCGGCCACCTCCTCGACGGTTTCGCCCTTAAGGTGCAAACCGGCGAGCAGCCCGGCGATCTGCGACTCGTCGCACCGGCCGGACATAATCTGACCCATGACCGATTCCATCTCGTCCATGGAAAGATGCCGGCCAGACTCG
>JBEKSO010000136.1:0-9511 GCA_049516935.1 Thermoguttaceae bacterium | reverse complement strand
CACTTTTTACAACCGGGGTATAACCGATCGTCTTCGCTGCGGCACCCGTCGCAGTCGGTGATTTCCTCGGGCCGCATCTCAATACCGTAATGTTCCTGGCCGAGCCGAGCTATGGCGATCCTCATCTTCCGCTTTCTTTCCGGGTCTTCCTCTTGTGTCGCCCAGTAGATGGGACATCCTTGACACGTCAAACCGCAATATGCGACCAGTTCATTCGTTTTCATATCAAACCTCCCTACAAGTTTATTTACACGCCAAGTTTTCGCCGCTTATGCGGATCATGGCTTATCAATGGAAAATGCTACTGCTGATTCTTATCAAAGCGATTGTCTGCGGTTATTCTATTGACCGATTCATTATCGTACCAGCCGGCTTTTTCGTTTGGATATGAATCGAACTTGGGCACGTATGGCTTTATATCCAGCACCGGCGTGCCGTCGAGAACGTCTATCTCCTCGACCTCGATGGAGTCTTCTTCAACTGCAATTAATTTTGCCGCGGAAATTCCGATGGCATTGGGCCTTGCCGGGGCCCTTGTGGCAAACAGGCCGCGCTGGCGAACGTCTCTATAAGGCACGACCATTGGTTCCCACGTTTTTGCCCGGTCGAAGTAGTAGATTAGCCACACCCGGGAAAAACCGCTTAGATCTTTTAACGCCGCGCGATAGGGCTCGAATATCTCTATCTTTCCCCGGGCATTTTCCGCATAAAGCGGTTGAATCGGCGTTCCCGGCTGCTCTTTAAAAGGCGAATTAACAATGCCAATAGGCTGGAATTCGATTTTCATCTTGTCATTCCATATAATTTTTTCAATCGTTTTTGAAAAGTATGCAGCATGGCCATTTGGATTTTAGTCGCGATATCCAATATTCGAGAGATTCATCTTGACCGGCTTGCCCGGTTTTTACGAATAGTCCTGCAGATAGAGCGCCTGAGCGCATCTTATCCAGGATTTCTCCGTGTTTGCATTCATGGCTATTTTCACATTCCAGGCAATTCTGTATTCCCTTACTTAAAGCACATGTTCTCATTTCGCAGTCTTCCCTGCCGCCGCCCTTCAGGCATCCTTGACACAACGGTATTCGCTGGATCGAGGCCAGTCCCTTTGAAAACTCACCATAATCAAAATCCTTGGGAGCCCACTTTTCCAATCCATAAGATGTGATAATCTCTTCGTACCTTCTTGTCAACTCTCGGAGAACTCCATTCCCTACCACGCAACTGCCGCACCAAATGCCGCAGGATCCAATCTGATCTTTCACATTTTCAAACGCGTTGTTATCCATTTTGTTAATCCTCCGTCCATTTTGTTCGTCCCCAAACTCATGATGGAAATGTTCTTGAATCTTTTAAACAAACTCGCCCTTGGCAATCGTGATCGCTTTGCCTCCAACTGATACGTTTATTTTTCCATCTATTTCCTCGGCTTTCAAGAGCAAAAGCGAGGGCCGGCCGATTTCATATCCTTGCTCGGCGCGGATGTCGATTTTATTTTGCCCCCAAAAGCGGCGGTGCACAAGGTATGCCGCCAGACAGCCGTTGCCGCTGCCCGTGGCCGGATCCTCGGGCACGCCGTAATAATCGCCGAACATGCGGACGCTGATATTGTTTTCCGGCTTATGCGGCTCTGGACAAAAGATCGCAATAGATTTTGCCCAATTATCCTCGATCAGGTCGAAATACTTTTCTTTATCCACCCTGGCCTGTTTCAGCGATTCCAGGCTGCGAAGCGGAACAATCATAAATGGAAGTCCGGTTGAAACTTCCTCGATTGGATAGCGATCGTCTAAGTCGCTCTGTTTCAAACTCAGCACTGCCGCAATTACGTCCGGGCTGAATTGACGGCCGAAAACCGGCTCGATTTGTTTCATCCAATAGATATTTTCTTTGTTGCCATCATCGCTGAAGGTGACGGGAATCTGTCCGGCTTTCAAATTCAGCACGATTTTGCCGGCGGCGATATGCATAATTTCATGCCGGATAATATGAGCGGTCCCCAGCGTGGGATGGCCGGCAAAGGGCACTTCTTCGCGTGGGGTAAATATCCGCACGTCGAAACCGCCGTCGCGTTCGGTTTCAGAGAGGATAAAGGTGGTTTCCGAGAAATTTATTTCCCGGGCGATGCGCTGCATTTCGACATCGGCAAGCGCCCCGCCGCCACGGAACACGGCCAATTGGTTGCCGGCGTATCTTTCCTCGGCAAAGACATCGACGATGTAAAAAGTAAGCCCGCTCATTTATTTACTTCCACTTATCGGCGCCCGGCTCGCAAACATCGGATGGTCAAATTATATTGGTTTAGCAGTCAGAAACGCAAGGCTTTGTCTTCCCCTTCTTTATCCCTTTGTTGTGGGACTATCCGGCCGGGCAGATTCCGCTTACAATTGCATCAACTGATTTCTTCGCCGAGAGTTGCCGCAAGGTTGGCTGTGCAAAAGGAGAAAACCGCATGGAAAACTCGCGAATCCGCGTTTTGGGGAGCGGTTCCTATTTGCCGGGGGAGCCGGTCGCGATCGACCGGGTGGAAGAGGTGCTCTGGCGGCTGGATGGACTAAACAATCGCCTGGCAGCGCGACTCGATCAGTTCCGTGAGCGGCTCCTGTCGCGCAGCGGCGTCCAAAACCGCCACTTTGCCATCGACTCGCAGACGCGGCGGCAGACGGAAACCAACGCTTCCCTGGCGGAAAAGGCGGCGAGGCAGGCGCTGGAAACGGCGAAAATGGAAGCCTCCCAGATCGATCTTTTGATTTTCTCCAGTCCCGCCCCGGACTGCCTCACCCCGCCCACCAGTGCGCTGCTGCAAGAACGGCTGGGCATCCAGCGCTGCATCGAGATCGAGATCCACTCCAATTGCACGGGAGTGCCCAAAGGGATCCAGATTGCCCTGGATATGTTGCGCCAGGGACGTTGTGCCAAGGCGCTGGTGGCCTACTCGCAGTTGTCATCCATCTTCCTCCGCAGCGAGTTTTACAACACATCGCACGTGACTTTGGAGCATCTGACCCTGCGCTGGATGCTCTCGGATGGCGCGGGGGCCTTGGTCCTGGGCCCGGACGGTCAGGGCCCGGACCGGCCGGAGATGCTCGATGCATACGTGGAGTCGGTGGGCGTCGGGCAATCGCCGGGAATGACCATGGAGCTTGGGGCGCAGCCCGGTCCGGAACTTGCCCACCTGCCCACTCCGTACATCGTGGCTATCCACGAAGCGGGGCGACATCATTTGTGGCAAGACGTCGCGAAAGTCGTCAGCCAGGGCCCTCAGTTGGCCATCTCGGGACTGCGGAACATGCTGGACGCGTGCCACTGCGATGCCAACGACGTCGCCGTGTTCATCTTGCCTTTCCCGGGTCGGCATTTCGTCTCGGATAAGCATTGGGACATGGCCCGCCGAACCCTGGGCACGGATGTCGAATCAAGGGCGCCGTTTTTGATCTCCGAGTTCGGCTATTGCGGCGGCGCGGCGAGCCTGGTGCAGTTCGATCGGATGGCACGCGCCGGCCGCTTCAAGCCCGGAGAGCTGATCGCGGCCTATGTCGAGGAGTCGAGCAAGTGGATGTCGGGCGGCTTCCTAGTGCGCTGGGGGTAAACACGTTCTCGGGAAAATAGTAGCAAAAAGGAGCACATTGTGAACATGCGGCGATTTCAATGCGGGTATCGTTTATTCTCGGCAATGTTGATCGGCGTCAGTTTAATCGCCGCAGCCGGCCCGGCTTGGGCGCAGGACATTCGGCAGACTGCGCCATGGTGTGCCGACAACGGCGACGGCACATACAAAAATCCCATAATCTTCGCCGATTACTCCGATCCGGACGTGGTGCGTGCCGGCGACGACTTCTACCTGACCGCCTCGAGTTTTAGTTCATTCCCCGGTTTGCCGATCCTGCACTCCAAGGACCTGGTCAATTGGACCATCATCGGCCACGCGATTGGCAAATATCCCATCGAGGGATATTCCACGCCCGTGCACGGCGGCGGCGTATGGGCCCCGTCATTGCGCTATCACGACGGCGAGTTCTACATTTACTACGGCGATCCGGACCGCGGCGTCTTCATGACCAAGACGAAAAACCCGGCCGGGCCGTGGGATCCGCTGGTTCTGGTGAAAAAAGCCAAAGGCATGATCGATACATGCCCGTTCTGGGACGACGACGGCCAGGCTTATCTTATTAATGCGTTTGCCAAATCCCGCGCGGGCATAAACAACATCCTGCATATAAGCCGCATGAGTCCCGACGGCACAAAACTGCTCGACGACGGCAAACACGTATTTGACGGCAACGGCACTTCCTACAACACCGTCGAAGGCCCAAAGCTATACAAACGCAACAATTATTATTACATAATGGCGCCCGGCGGCGGAGTATCGAAGGGGTATCAGATAGTCTTCCGCGCAAAGAACATCTACGGCCCTTACGATTCCCGCATAGTTCTTGAACAAGGCGCTACCAACATCAACGGCCCGCACCAAGGCGGCTGGGTTGAAACTAAAAGCGGCGAGAGTTGGTTTCTACACTTTCAAGAGTATCTGCCCTACGGCCGTATCGTCCACCTCCAGCCGGTCCGTTGGGTCGACGACTGGCCTGTCATGGGCGAAGACCCAAAGGGCGACGGAAAGGGCCAACCGGTTCTTACTCATCGCAAGCCGGACGTGGGACAGACATACCCGATTGCCGTCCCGCAGACCAGCGACGAGTTCGATGCCCCAAAATTGGGCCTGCAATGGCAATGGTTCGCCAATTATAAGGACGATTGGATCTCCCTGACCGGGCGGCCAGGCTTCCTTCGGATGGCCGCGGTTGCGGCCGACAAGCCCGCCCCGCTCGCCGATCATGCAAACCTGTTGCTGCAAAAATTTCCGGCCGAGCAGTTTGTCGTCACTACTTTGATTGACGCCACGGACCTAGGCGACGGCGATCGCGCGGGCCTGGTCGTCCCCGGCCGTGCAACCGCATCTGTGCAGATTCAAAAAACATCCGATGGACTGAAGATAATCAGAACCACCTCCGACGTGCGGAAAAAAGCCGGCGCCACGCCGATTCCCAGCCCGGCCGACCGCGAAGAAGAGACTGCCACCGTGCCCGGCTCGATTGTCTATTTGCGGCTTTCGGTGGCGCCTCGCGGCACGTGCACTTTCAGCTACAGCGCCGACGGCCGGCAGTTCACCGACATCGGCCGTCCCTTTACCGCGGTGAACGACGAATGGATCGGCGCCAAAGTGGGCCTGTTCTGCAATGCCCCGGCCGGACAATCATCCGCCGGCCACGCCGATGTAGACTGGTTTCGCATTGCCCCGGCTTCGGGCCAATAAGAGAGTAACTGATTTAGGAGTTTTAACAAAGCCTACTACACTTTCAAGAACGCCCTCACCCCTAGCCCCTCTCCCAAAGGGAGAGGGGAGATTTTTTTATTAGCCGATTACATAATTAAACATTTGCCATTTCCCTAAATGCACGTGTCAAAGGAACCAGTCGAGCTTGTTGTGGATGCCGTGCAGGCCGGATGGCGGCTGGATGTTTTCCTTGCACAGCATTTCACCGACTATAGCCGGGTTCATTTGCGACGGGTGATTACGGCCGGCGGGGTGAGCATTGACGGGAGGGGAGGAAAGCCGGCGTATCGGTTGATACCCGGGCAACGAGTTCGGATTGTCCTGCCTGAAATCCCGCGCCAGACTCCGCGCCCGGAAGACATTCCGCTGGATATCCTTTATGAAGACGAGTATTTAGCCGTTGTCAACAAGCCGCCGGGCATGGTCGTGCATCCGGCGCGGGGGCATTGGTCCGGCACGCTGGCCAGTGCGCTGCAATTCCATTTCGGCCCGGCGCTGAGCACAACAGGCGGGCCGTCGCGCCCGGGAATCGTGCACCGGCTGGATCGCGACACCAGCGGTGTGATTCTTGTGGCACGCAATGATATCGCACATGCCAAACTCTCGAAGCAGTTCCACCAGCGGACGATTGAGAAGGAATATTTCGCCTTGGTATCGGGCTGCCCGGAACGGGATCGCGATTATATTGATTGCTCGATCGGGTTCCACCCGCATCAGCGGGAAAAAATGGCCATTCGCCGCGACGATGCCCAAAGCCGGTCGGCCCAGACGTTTTACGAAGTTTTGGAACGCTTTGAAGGTTTTGCCGCCGTGAAACTATTGCCTAAAACCGGCCGGACACACCAGATTCGCGTGCATCTAAATCACATCGGATGCCCGGTGCTGTGCGATCGTCAGTACGGCGGGCGATCGAAGATTACGCGGGGCGAAATCCGCCGCGATCCGGGCGATACGCTGATTCTGCTTGCTCGACAGGCCTTGCATGCCCGGCGGCTGAAATTCACTCATCCGGAAACCGGCAGAGTGCTGGAAATCGAAGCCCCCTTGCCGGCCGACATAATGTCGGTTTTGGAGGAACTGTGTAAATATAGGGCAATGTAGATGCAATCTATTAAGCTGAAGTTTCTCTTGCCTCGGACAGTATAATTCTTTGTAATCTTAACAGAAGGAGATGTGCCATGGTCCAAACAGCCAGTACGATGCTTTCGTTAGGCGTCAAGGCGCCAGATTTCTCACTACCGGACGTAAGTGGAAAGAAAGTCTCGCTTGCCGATTTTGCCGACGCTCCGGCTTTGTTGGTGATTTTCTTGTGCAACCATTGTCCTTATGTGAAGCACGTGGCCGATGTTTTGGCGAAATTAACCAAGGAGTATCAGCAACGCGGAGTAGCGGTGGTGGGAATAAACTCGAACGACGCTTCGGCTTTTCCCGACGACTCGCCTGCTAAAATGATCCAGGAGGTCAAACATCGCGGTTACTTTTTCCCGTATCTTTATGATGAAAGCCAGGCCGTGGCCAAGGCGTATCGGGCTGCCTGCACACCTGACTTCTATGTGTTCGACCGGCAGAGAAAGCTTGTCTATCGCGGCCAAATGGATTCGAGCCGACCAGGCAACGGCATTCCAGTGACCGGTGATGATCTACGCGCTGCGCTTGACGCGGTCTTGACCAATCAACCGGCGCCGGCCAAGCAGAAACCCAGTTTGGGCTGCAATATCAAATGGAAGCCGGACAACGAGCCGGATTACTTTAAATAATTTACCATTTGTCTCCAGTTGTGTCAAAAACAAAGACTCCCGACCCCTTTTCCTTTAGCCTTTTCCCCCCTATTCCCCTTTTCCGAGAAAAGGGATGACTTGATGGAACGCCAAGAAGCCTAACGCCGAGCTAAGCTGCCCCGCCGAATCACCAACGCGAAGCGAACCCGGCAATCGGCCTTCCCCTGAACCAGAGACGCACCTAAGGGGTCAGCTTCAGCGAGATGTTAGGCAAACCATGGATCAGACTGTTGCCATGCACATGCGAGTCTTTCGGGGAGACGGCAGATCTGATCTTCCCTGATAGTAGATCCGGGCGGCTGTTTCTGGCGACAAGAACTCGACTAAAGCGAATCCGCTTGCTTTGAGTAGATCTTCCATTTCCTCAGTTGTGAAGTACGACAGCCAAGGTTCTCCATGTTGCGCTGCGCGCTTCGCGGCTTCACTCTGTCTTCCGTTGGAGTCCCTTGGTGCAAAGGCAAGCACCATGCTGCTGCCTCCAGGAGAACGTGTTGCGTCTTCAAATACTTTCCGCACTGCAGTTGGGGTCAAATACGCTAGGACCCCAAGGCATGCGAAGTGCGTGGGCCTATCCAGGTCGACGCCGTTTTGCGGGAGGCCGGCGTGCAAATTGTCCTTTTCCAGATCAAGTGGAACGAACCGAGTGTTTGCCGGCGCCGATAGTCCGCGGCTGGCAAAGTGGGCCAGCTTCGTTTGCTGGCTTGCAGGATGGTCCACTTCGATGATTTGCAGCTCCGCTGCCCATGTCGGTTGCCGGAATGCGAAGGTATCAAATCCAGCCCCAACATTGATGAATTGCGTCACGCCTTGTCGGACCGCTTCTTGGAGTCGATCTTCGGCGTACCGGCTGCGCAGCACGATATGTGACCGAAGTGCCCTTGCATGGAGGGTCCGATGACGGTCCGGATTTGCGCGGATCGCTTCAACGGTCTCCGCAGGCAGCAGCTTTGGTGAGACAGGGTCGTCGAGTATCGGGGGCCGATCGTCGAGCAGTTGGTGGATTGTTCGAATGACCGAGGCACCAAGAGCCGTATCACTGGGTCGATCTTCCTTCACCTTCGGTCCTCACACAAATGTTGTTTTGCCTAACGGAAAGCTCAGCTATGGTCGGGGCGCGCCAGCGCCCCGGCCAATAGCTGCAGCGCCTTTTTGGAATCTTTTAAATTCTTCAAAGCTTTTCCTGTTCTTATCGAATTGGTCACATTCGATGACCAGAACCGATTCGGGCGAATATTCGTATGCTGCCTTAATCAGGGAGTTCCAGTTCTCGGTACCTGTTCCTATTGCAGCATGTTCATCATATTCACCGTGGTTGTCGTGTAAATGGCAATGAGCCAGGTCAGATCCCAAAATACGCACCCAATCCGAAGCCGGCTGCTTGGAAAAAACCAAGGCGTGTCCGTTATCGAACGAAGCTTTGATGTTTGGATGTTTGCATGTAAAAACAATCTCCTTCTGAATTGTCGCCTCAGGCTCCCATAAATTTTCTAAGCAGACAGTGATCTTCCGCTCTCCAGCCCAGTCTGCAAAGGGCAACCAAAACTCGCGCATTTTGAGACAAAATCCTTCTCGGTAGGATTTGTTTCGGATCATTGGATTGAAATTTGTGTGAGCAATGTACTTCGATGCCCCGATGGCATGTGTTGCCTCGAGAGCAGTCCGATGCCGCTTGCGAGAAACTTCAACGATTTCAGGGTCCATGCTATTGGCGATGAGATCCAAGAATGGACCGTGAGAGCAAATCGGGGCTATTCCGAACGTTAGACGTTTTACACGTTCTATCTGCAAGCTAAGGTCTGAATCTAAATTCTTCGGAAAGGCAAAATCGGTAATTTCAATTCCGATCTTTTTCTGGCGGCAGAATGTTGCTGCGGCCTCAAGATCTTTCGAAATCGAATTTATGGCTATTGGGTTCATTTCTTTTCTTATTCCAACAGGTATTCGACCGCGAAAATGCGCTCGAGTATCGCGCTATTTTTGCGGTCGAGTATGGACTTGTCAAGCTGTGTACGGTACGATATCAACCGCAATACGCGAGACTTTGCCAGCCTCCTGTTTCCCAGCCGTCATGCTATACCGCAATCGAAGTCGTGCTATGCCGCAGAGCGATAAAGGGATAAAGGGGTCGGGAGTCTTAAATTGTCTAAAGACGCGGAGAGCGCTGGGATGTTTTTCTTTACCCAACCGATGATGAAACGAATTCCGGCAAATCATGATCGAGAATCTACCACAATTTCTTAGAAAAAGCATCCCTATTTGCCATTATTGGTATAGTGTCCACGATTTCCCCGATCGGTTGCGGCTTTGACGTCAGTTTACCTAGTTTATCATATTGGCCGGTTTGTTCATCTTGTCGGCAAGGCCATTTTGATGGTACACTTCTCGCCCTTTTAAAAAGCTTTTC
>JBEKSO010000135.1:0-9571 GCA_049516935.1 Thermoguttaceae bacterium | reverse complement strand
TAATTATCAATGAGTAAAATCATGGTCGGATGTGAAATGGGGCATGTAATTCCAAGACTACCGCAATTTTAAGGGCTTTTAAGAAATATAGTGTCAGTTTGTGGCACGGGCTTCCAGCCCGTGAGATACACGGCCAGGATGGCCGTGCCACTTGGGCAATGACACAAAAATCCGTACAGCCCCCATTTTTACCGCATCCGATAAAAAAAGCAATGGACCGTCGTTTGTGGCTACTCGATCAATAAATCGCGTATAACGGCTTCCCCGCCGGCAGTGACGCTGATTTTGGCGGATAATTTTCGATTTCGCACGGCATTTTCATAGTCGCGCCCTTTACCCTCCTGTACGAAGTACGACTCGATGCCATATTGAATCTGCCGGCCTTGGATTTGTCCGCGCAGGTATATGCCTTGTTTGGGGCGTTCCGTGGAATACTGCTCGGGACGCCAATGTTTTCCATCGGGCTCGGGCGCGAGAGCAACATAAACCGTTTGGCCCTGTACTTTGCTGAAATCGTAATTTTGATAATTCCGCAGACCAGCGATGCCTTGCGCGGGGATCCGGCTGCACTCATAACCCAGGGTTACATAATCGCCGCGGAAGATGTCACGGGGATCGACCGGAACAACCCGCAGCAAGATTGTATCGCCGGTGAGTAAAGGCGCAAGGCGCATGGCGATCATGCCCACGAGTACGACAAGCTGCAAAATTATTCCTCCGATAATTAGCGGTAGTTCATGCCCTTTAATCCAGGCCGCCGGACGGTCGATCCAAGCGGGAAAAGGAGAGGGGTAGACTCCGGATTCAAACATGGGATAGCTCCTTTCGACGTTGCCAAAGCCGGGCCACGCCGTAGAGTACGGCTCCGCAGATAAAAAACAGCATTGCCGCCCCCAACATTCCTCCTATGCCGCTAAACAGGTCGAAATACCGCATTACGGCCCAAATAAGGAAATACGCGACACCCAGGGCGAAAATCTTGGCGCGGTCTTCTTTCATGCCAATGCGCATCAACCAAATGGCAAAGCCAACCATCAAAACGTTTACAATAATCACCGGCACTAATACGGGATATGTCCAATTCAATTGTGAATCGACGTAGTAATAATGATGATAGGGCATGCCGCGGTCATTCATTATTCCATGCCAGATGCATAAAAATCCCATGGCGACTATGATTGCCAAGGGGATGGCCAAGGAAACCAGTTGGGAAGAAAACGAAACGGAGGTTCCGACTTGCCGGACGGATTTTTTTTGCGCCCGGCGGGCCAAACCCAAGGCACAAACCAATCCCGCCAAGAGAAAACATATACCAGTGTATATATTGAGGTCGGTTGATTCGATGTCCGAGCGATAACAGCATTGGTAATCGGCAAAACTCAGAGGAACCAGTGCAACGAGCATCATCCCCACGCCCAATATGTAAAAGGGCGCCGCCATATTATTTCGAGGGTCATGAATCATGGCGATCATCGAGAATAATCCACCCAAGACCGCCACCAAATACATCGGGTCGATGCGCGATTGCCAGCAGAGCGGATACAAAACGATCCACCAGGCGGCCACGGCAAGATAAATCGCCAAAGTAAGCGGGGAACCCTTTCGATAAGCCCAAACGATGCCAGGCAGGACCATCAGCGGAAGACTATAGGAGGCCGGCAAAGGAATGTTCCAACTGGAAAACAACCAGTCGATTGGATGTGAAAAGCCCAGTGTTTCACAACCGACCCAAGTTGCCAGCAATCCGGCATATAGAAAATGGAACAACAACGTATCCAGGCACAGTGCAAAGGGAAGCACGCCCAAGGCCCAGAACCACACGCCATCTGGATAATGACTATTAATATTGAATATCTGGGCGATCAACCAAATGGCCGACCCGTAGCACAAACAACCCAGAAAGAAGAACAGTTCTGAAAGCAATCGAGCTTGGCGGAGGTAGTGCAACCAAAATGCCGCTCCATAGGACCCGAGAATGGCGGCGAAGATGACAGCCAGTTTGAGCGGCCGGCCGAACGCCTGCCAGTTGTAACCGATGACCAACAAGACGGCGAGTCCCATCATCAACATCGCCAGGCTTAATAGTGTAAATCTTGCCCAGGCATGGCGCCGCTCGGCGGACTGCTGGGCGCTTACATAAAGGTCCCGGATTCTGGCGGCGTGGTCCTGGGAGACAATGCCCTGATTGATCCAGATTTTCAATTCCTCCGACAGCCAGGCCCTGTTTTTTTCAGTAATTATTCGTTTGTTCATGGGTAAAATCGCTTTAGCACAAAAGAGGCTGGATAAACGAGTCTAAATATAAGGGCGGAGAGTTTGACAATTATATAACAATTCTTTTTTCAATAAATCGCGTAGGAATCGCTATAAAAGCGATGAACATCAATGTAACGCAGTTAAACTAAGCAAGGTATATTGATTACCGAGGAATTAAGGGAGTAAGCAGGAGAAAAAAAGGCCGAATAACCGTTAAAATTTCCCCCCTTTTCGTCAGCGAAAATGTTTGCGCAATGGGAGTAGTAAACCGTTTACTGGAAATACGTTGCGTTCGCTCAAGACGGCTTATTCGGTCAGCCGATACGGTATTCTGACCCAAGACGATTCACGCGTGTCGCGTTGACACGTGTTGAGGGTGCGTCAGGTAACCGGATCGGGTATGTAACTCGAGCCAAGGATTGGCTCGACGGCCCTGGCGCAGTACACCGTGTGAACTGTGGGATTCGACTCAAATTTCCCGCCTACAATCTCCCAAACACACCAGAGTCGAATTTCACTTATGGCGGAATCCCCTTCCGCCACAAGTGATAAGGCAATAAGACGCTTCGGTTAGAGGTTGTAAGTCAGGAATTTCAGCATCCCCAGTTCATTGTAAAGGAGTTGTTGCTCAATGAAAAGCAAGACAATTATTGGAGCGCTCCTTGTGAGCGTAGCCCTATGCAGCCAGGGGTTCGGACTCGAACTTCTTGATCGGCTCTTAGGGATGAACAATTGCGGTGGCTGCTGCGAGTGCAATGCATGCTGTGCCAAGGGTTGCTGTGAAAAGGCATGCTGCCCCGAGCCCTGCTGCCCGGTGAAAGCTTGCTGCGCACCAGCCTGCTGCGAAAACACCTGCTGCAACACTTGTTGCTGCCGACCTACCCCTGTCCGCGACCTGTTTTGCGGAATCAGAGACCTGTTCGAATGCGACTGCTGCTGCACCTGCTGCAACAGCTGCAACACGGGTTGCTGCGAAAAGTCATGCTGCCCCGAGCCCTGCTGCCCGGTGAAGGCATGCTGCGCTCCGGCCTGCTGCGAAAAAGCATGCGGCTGCTGCCAAAAGGCATGCTGCGCACCGGCCTGCTGTGGCTGCTGCCAAAAGGCATGCTGCGCACCGGCCTGCTGTGAGAAATGCTGCGGCTGCTGCGAAAAGGCCTGCTGCTGCGAACAGAGTTGCTGCTGCTGCAAACAGTGCTGCCATCCAGTGCTAGACATGCTCAACAGCCTGTGCTGCTGCAGGAAGTGCTGCTGCTGTGCGCCATCCTGCTGCGAACAAGCATGCGGATGTGGCTGCGGTTGCGGATGCGGTTGCGGTGGTGCGGCTCCGGCCAGTGGCACAGAGACCGCTCCGGCCAAGGCCCCGGCTGATGCAGCCCCGCTGCCGAAAGCCCCGAAAGCCGATCCCTCGGCTTCGATTAACCGCGGCATATATCAAACCAGCCGCAGCGTCGCCCGCGACTAAGGCGATCGATAAAGAATTTAGATAAACAGCAGGTCTGCCCGGGCTTGAACTTGGGCAGACCTGTTTTTTTTAGGTAGGCGGTAGATAGTAGATGGCACGTGGATGTATAATTGATTAAGAGCCTATCCCAAAACATCAAACTTCAATCACAGCAAGAGATTAGAACTACGAATTCACGGCGATTAAACCCTCACCCTAACCCTCTCCCAAAGGGAGAGGGGACTTTTGGGATAGGCTCTAAATCTAAAAACACCATATACCATCTACCACTTACCATCTACAATTCTATGCGACCTGCCTGGCACGACAGTCCGATGATGCGCGCCGCCCGGTGCGAGAGCGCTGATTGCACGCCGATCTGGATGATGCGTCAGGCCGGCCGGTACATGGGCGAATATCGGGCAATCCGCCGCCACATTCCCTTCCTTGAATTGTGTAAAAATCCCGATCTTTGCGCGGAGATCGCGCTCACCGCGGTAAAGAGGCTTAAAGTCGACGCCGCCATTCTATTTTCCGACCTTCTGCTGATCCTGGAACCGATGGGGATTGGGCTTCAATTTACCGCTTCGGAAGGGCCGTTGCTCGATAATCCCATTCGCACGCCCGCCGACACGGATCGGCTGCTGGAATTGGAAAACATCGAAGCATTGGGTTTTGCAATGGAGGCGGTGCGAAAGACCCGGGCCGCGCTGCCGGAGTCCTTGCCGCTGATCGGTTTTGCCGGTGCGCCTTTTACCTTGGCCGCATATACGATCGAAGGCGGATCGAGCCGCGATTATCGCTTGACAAAAACTTTCATGTACAACGACGCCGGCGCATGGGATTCGCTGATGAGCCGGCTGGCGCGGGCAATATCGCTTTATCTGAATGCCCAGATCGCAGCCGGCGTGCAAGTGCTGCAGTTATTCGACAGTTGGGTGGGCTGCCTGGGCGTGGACGATTATGGCCGTTACGTATTGCCGCATACCCAAGCCGTGATGGCAAGCCTGCCGCCCGAAGTGCCGATAATTCTTTTTAGCACGGGCAATCCCGCCCTGTTGCCTTGCATTAAAAAGGCAGGCGGAAAGAGAAAAAATCTCGTGATCGGCATTGATTGGCGCATGCGATTGGACGATGCCCGGCAGACGATCGGATATGACACGGCAATACAGGGCAACCTCGATCCGGCGGTTCTTTTAAGCACTCCCGCCGAGATTCGCCGGCAAACGCGGGAAATTCTGGATCAGGCCGGCGGCCGGGCCGGCCACATTTTCAACCTGGGCCACGGAGTGCTGCCGCAAACGCCGATGGAAAGCGCCGTCGCCCTGGTCGACGCCGTTCATGAATTAAGCGTCCGATGAAAATCAAACGGATGTTTGTATTTGAAAAGGGGCGCAAAACTCTATAAAAAATATCCGCATCCTCTATTTACCCTCCATTTACCTTATACAGTTTGAAAATAGAGTACCTGCCGGATGCAGGTTTGCCACTGCCTTTGATGGAGCTGTCGCAGAACATGTATATTAATGCCTCCGCAAGTCCGCTTAGTTGCAGGGCCAACCATTGTTTGTCGACGCCCATCAATGTAAAACGCTAAATTGGCGACGCCTGGAACTGATAGTATCCAGATGGAAGGGCAGAGGACGGCGCTAAAAACAACACGAATTGATATCCATTCGGATATGTCGTTTGCATGCGAGGTATTTTTCCCACATATAGATCCTCTGCTTACGGCCATAGAAATCTTCGTCTGATTAAGCTGCGCCTGTAAGAGTATGTTCTGTGTCATCGCACGGAACCGCGAGCGACCCAACACCGTCGTAGTCGATTCGGCAAGAGGGGAAGACAGCAGTATTGTTTTTTGCGCTCGGACCCACGGTCCCGTTTGCGGTATCGAACGGAAAAAGGCATCAGGAGCCGATATTTGCCGTATATTATTTAGACAAAAGCTCCTGACATCTTTTTTAGAAACGGCCATTCCTAACAGGTAATTCATTTCAGCACTCCTTTGTGTGTATGGTGGACTGGAAAACGGCGTCAAGAACCGATATTTGCCGCATATCAGTGGAAAAACGGTTCCCGAGACCTTTTATGACATCTTTTAACCTTTTTACCTCTAACACGATTAAGCCTTAAAAAGCGGCACGCGAAAAAAAGTCGCCAAGTGTATTTCCAGAGTGCAAAATCGCCGGCACGAATACGCATACCGGTTACAATCCGTATCCTTGACTAATCCGCCGGGAAAGCGTGAAGAAGAAACTATGCGGCAATTGCAAAGAATTTCCCGGAGGTGATCCTATTAAGTTTTCAGTAATCGATCTTCAGTTTTCAGTATTAAGCTTCTCACTTACATAAACACATAAACAAAGGGGACATTCTACTTTCTAATAATAAACCAGTAATAATAAAGCAGAATGTCCCCTTTTCCCTAAATTTATCGTCGACGACGAATCCACGTCGCCGCCAGCGCGGTCAATGCGCCCAAGGCCAGCAGCGTGAGCGTGCCCGGCTCGGGAACGATGCTTGCGTCGCTGCTGAACCAGTAGGTTCCCGCTTGAAGGGTAATCGATTGTGCGAGCGTGTAGTCCAGGCTGTAGATGTTATAGTGTAGGCCCGTGCTGCCAATTCGGTCATAGCCGGTGTCAGACCAGGAGAACGTACCGGCCGTGGTGTCGGATGAGAACACATCGCCGGCAAACGAGCCGGTGTTGGCGGGCATATCGGTAGCGCCGGCCACGTTGGAAAAGATATTCTCGTGGTACGCGAACACGGGGTTGTTGGGGTCAAAACCGTTGGTAGCGTCGTTAGGGTTGCCTGAGTAAACGAAGTAACCGCTGAGTTGCGTCACGGTCGTCGCCGCGCCAAGTTGGAAGGCTCCGGCATAAATCCAGTCACGGTTGTTGGACATGTTGTAAGCAATGGTGACACCAGCGCCTTCCGTGGGGAAATTATTGTCAGCCGGCCACGCATAATAACCGGCGGGGACTGAGCCGGTTTCGAGACCGTTATTGTCGTACACAATGCTGGCGCCATTCTTGAGCGTCAGGGCGATGCCGCCGCCGTTTGGCGGATTCCAACCCGCGTACTGCCAGGCATCGATTGGAGGATGATTATTCCAGTAGACAGGATCGTCCGTCAGAGAACGTATCGCGGTGCCACCGGCGAAGGTGTCACCTGTAGGGAATAGCCCACCGGTGACGGCCCAGTAATCGCCATATTGATCCGTGCTATAGTCGCCCTGACTATTGTAAACCGACGCCTGCGCCGCGGTCGACGCCAGCATCACCGCCATCACACTGAACACTATAATCATTTTGAGACCATTCGTTTTTACTGTAGTCTTCATTTTTGTTTTTCCTTTTGGATGGCGGAAATGATCCGTCGTTAATGTTGAAAAAAACTGTTTAAAAAAACACGCACACAAAACTCTCGTTAAAACTCACATACTTTTGTCAGTCAGAGCCTGACTCATACTCTTTTGTCAGGCACTGCCTGACCACACAGTTTTTTGTCGCCGATTGAATAGGATTTTCCCCGGTGACTCGCAAATAATGTTTCACACCTCCTCTTGAAAAGAGTGAATGTATATGTAATTGGGGGACGAATGGTATACGGGGAGTAAACGGGAACATTTTGCTTTTATACACAAACAGGAGTTCCCCATTTTTTCTCCCAAGATTAAATAAAACAGGCGGTCATTGTTCTTGTCCGGTATAACAACAAAGCGCTATATTTTGCAACTGCGGCCATTGTAGGCATGGGTGTGTGCATCAGCCGCAATAGATCTACTTGCTCGACCCGCTAAAAAAAGCGTGTGTGTATGCGGGTGATATATGGGGAGTTGTTTCCCAAATATTCCGCCAAAAACATGGCCGCCTCCATTCCCGGCCGGTTCAATACATTAGCTCCGCCGATGGAGCGTTTACGCCGCGCGGCGGGTGGAATTTCGCGCGGCCAGGTTTCGGCCCGCCCAAAATTCTTCCACCTCCGCTTGTTCCTCAAGTTGTTTGCGTCGCAGGTCCAAATCGACTTGGAGTTCATCGGAGGATGCAATATCCGGTCCGTCGATTACGTTAAGTAGCGGAATAACCTTAGTGATCTTTGGCAGATTGTAGTTCATATTTAATCCTTTCTTGCTCAGACTGCCTGTATGCAATCAAAAAAACCCCGTTCATGTCCCTGACGCCGGAAACGAGTGCATCAATCTCTCGATGTCCCAGATGAGTTGGCCGAACAGCCGTGATCCAATACAAAAATACATCCTGAATAATTGCATATACCAACTCATCTAAACCATAAAGCATGCCGGGAATGCGTGCTGGAAATCCCAGTTGACCGGCGATAAAAGCACTTCTCGTTTCATGCGGCTGCGTGCGCTTGGAGAATTGCCTAGGTTGCTCAAGCCGCAAGTCGGCGGCGACGGCTTTCTTTCATGCCCGCGATTTTCACGGGCAAAGCCGTCGAGCCCAGCGAATGCCGATAGCTTTTTTGGCGTTGCACCGCACGGCGTCGGGCCGAATCTGGGACCCCTTCATGGCGTTCCAGGCGGTACTCCAGTTCAGAGTCTATGGCTTCACTCAAGCTCAGCAATTCCTCGTCGCTGAGTTGCCGCAGACGATCCAGAATTGCAGTCATTAGCTACCTCCTTTCAAATTGGGGAAAAACATCGATGCTGGTAAAACGTTCATAACAACTTTTTAAGCCGCGCGACGTTGCGCAGGCTTGTTGATTTTTTCCTCGGGCAGAGTTTCCATTTGTTTTTTAGCAACTAGATGCGCGGGCGACGAAGCCCCCGGAGCGGCAGACTCCCCGTCGTCTTGCACCGTGGGAAACAGCCAGTAATTACTAATGCTTCGCCGCCGCCAGAATTGAGCTATCCCCGCCGCGACGAGCACTAATCCGACCGTGCCGCCGGCAATTAAGATCAGCAAATAGCGTTCAAAGGGCGAATCGGCGTTTTCGCTTGCCGCCCGGGAATCGCCGGAGGGGCCGGCATTATCCGGCGGCGACGGGGATAAATCGGAGTAAGAGAGCCCGTCGTTTTCGGGGCTTTCCTTTGGCGAATAATATACGCCGCTTTGCTTTTGACCGCGAAGCGGGTCCGCGTACCCGTCGCCGTCGAGGCTAGGAGCCACTGACGACTGATTCACATCGGACATTGCCAGGAAATGTCCCATCGAGGCCAGGAACACATCATCCGCGCGGCAAAGTTCGGCGGAAAACAACGCCGCCAATGCCCAGCAGCAAGCGACAAGTCCAGTTAAAACTTTCATGATTCGACCCTTCATTTTGGCAATGATTTTTTAATTCGAGGTAACTTACGCCGGAAAAGCGGACAGTCGCCATTTGCCGGAGGCGGGCTGTCCGGTTTTCCCTATGCAATCAGGCCGCGTGGCGGCGTTTGCGAGGTTCCTTGAGTCCTGTTACGCGAACAGGCGGCGCCGAAGAACCAGTCGATCGGCGGTAGCTTTGATCGCGTAAAACGGCCCGCCGCCGGGCCGATTGGGGGACTCCCTCGACGCGTTGCTCGCGGCGCTCCAATTCCAGGTCAATCGCTTCGCTAAGCGACTGTAATTCCTCGTTGTTCAGGTTGTCGAGATTCTTAATGATCGTCTTCATGGCGACTTTTATCCTTGAGTTAAATTTTCCAACCGGAACCATCCGGGCCGGAAAAGGGGGACGGTCCCCATTTTCCGAGAAAAGGGCAAAGGCCCATTTTTTCCTTCTAGCCGGCGTTCGGCCTGTAATAAACGACTTTATTGCCCGCATGTTTACCAAAATTTCGCAAGATTCTTTCCCTGCCCGGCTCGGCGGACAAACCGCTCGCATCCAGGGGAATAAGCGTGGGAAACCTGGGTTCTAAAAATTCCTCCC
>JBEKSO010000134.1:0-9582 GCA_049516935.1 Thermoguttaceae bacterium | reverse complement strand
CTCCCGAATTTGCCGACCTGGGCAGGGAACTCCAGATCGACATTCGCGGCCATCTTGCCAGCGCCCGGATTGTACCGCTTCCATTCTATAACCACAACAAGAAAGGAAATCACAAGTGAATCCGCAGCAACTGCTGTATACCAAAACGCACGAATGGGCCGACATCCAACACGGCGCCGGCGGCGTGAAAATCGCCACAGTCGGTATCACTGCTTTCGCCCTCGAGGTCTTGACCGACCTGGTCTTTATGTCTCTGCCCGAGGTCGGCCGCAAGGTCAAAGCAGGCGAGCCCTTCGGCGAAATCGAGTCGGTCAAGGCGGTAAGCGATCTGATGAGCCCCGTGGACGGCGAGATTACCGCCGTGAACACCGATCTGGTCAACAAGCTGGAAACCCTTGCCAAGGATCCTTACCAGGCCGGCTGGCTCGTGAAGATCAAAATCAGCAATGAAACCGGGCTCGCCAATCTGCTCGACTACGCCGCTTACCAAAAACAATGCGCTGAAGAACAACACTGAGAAATGATGAATGCTGAATTATGAATGATGAATGAACCAATGTCATCATCCATTCTTTAGAATTCAGCCTTCATCACTCATCATTCATCATTTATTCACATGCCATATATCCCAAATACCTTAGAAGACCAACAGGCGATGCTCGACGCCATCGGCGCGGCCTCGATCGACGAACTCTTCGCCATGGTGCCTGCCGAATTGCGGCTAAACCGCGAACTGTGCCTGCTGCCGGCCCTGGGCGAATTGGAACTGACCGCCCACATGGTCCGGCTTTCCGGGCAAAACCTCTCGGCGGCCTGCGTGCCCTGTTTCCTCGGCGGCGGCAGTTACGATCACTTCGTCCCCGCCGCGGTCGATGCAATCGCCTCGCGCAGCGAATTCTATACTTCCTACACTCCCTATCAAGCCGAAGCCGGCCAGGGCAACCTGCAATCGCTGTTCGAATATCAGACGCTAATCACGCAATTGACCGGCATGGACGTGTCGAACTCCAGCCTGTACGACGGCGGCACGGCAGCCGTCGAAGCGGTCTTGATGGCGCTGGATATCACCCGCCGCGTCGGCCGGGTCGTTGTAGCCGAAAGCGTGCATCCCGAGTATCGCCAGATTTTGAAAACATATCTGGCTAATTTTCCCACGGAAATCGTCACCCTGGAAACCAAGGACGGGACGATTTCGCCCGCCGATCTGGAAGCGGCCGTCAATCCCCAAACCGCCTGCGTGCTGGTGCAGCATCCGAATTTTTTCGGCTGTCTTGAGGAAGTGGAAACGCTTGCCGAAATCTCCCACAAGGCCGGGGCACTGTTTATCGCGGCCGTCGATCCGATCAGTCTCGGATTGCTCAAACGGCCCGGCGAGTACGGGGCCGATATCTGCGTGGCCGAAGGGCAATCGCTGGGTAACCCCATGGCCTACGGCGGACCGTACCTGGGTATAATCGCCTGCCGCGAGCAGTTCCTCCGCCGCATGCCCGGCCGGCTTGTGGGCCAGACCACCGACCGCCGCGGCAAACGATGCTGGGTGCTAACCCTGCAAACACGCGAACAACATATCCGCCGCGAAAAAGCCACGAGCAACATCTGCACCAATCAAGCCCTGTTCGCCCTCCGCACCGCGGTTTACCTTTCATTGATGGGCCCGCAAGGCATGCGAGGCGTCGCCGAATTGTGCCTGCAAAAAGCGAATTACGCCCTGGACCAACTGACCGCCGGCGGCAAACTGTCAAAGGTCTTCAACCGCCCGATTTTCAAAGAATTCGTCGTTCGCGTAAACAACGGCCGTGTTGATGATCTTTTCGAAGCCGCACAAAAACAATACATCCTTCCCGGCGTGCCGCTGGGAAAATGGTATCCGCAATTCGCCGATTGCCTTCTGCTGGCCGTCACCGAAAAACGCACCAAGGAAGAAATCGATAAATTGGTCAAGATAATTGGATAATTTTGTTATGCGTAACGCCAAAGCCACACAACTGCTTTTCGAGATGTCGAAACCCGGTTTACGGGCGGTTAGGCTGCCGGGCTGCGATGTACCTAGTCAGCCGTTGGAAAAATTGATACCCGCCGGGGCGATTCCTTCCTCTCCGCCGCCGCTGCCGGAGGTTTCCGAAATCGACGTCATCCGGCACTTCACCAATTTATCGACTTACAACATGTCGGTCGATACGCACTTTTATCCGCTGGGATCGTGCACAATGAAATACAATCCCAAGCGGAACGAGCGTTTGGCGAGCATGCCGGGCATGGTCGATCTGCACCCGTATCAGCCGGAACCGACCGTGCAAGGGCTCTTGTTCCTCCTGCACCAGTGCCAGCAAATGCTGGCCGAAATCGCCGGATTGCCGGCCGTTTCGCTGCAACCTGCGGCAGGGGCCCACGGCGAAATGACGTCGCTTTTGGTGGCGGCGGCCTATTTCCGCGACATGGGCGAGAAACGCAGCACGGTGCTAATTCCCGACGCCGCACACGGCACTAATCCGGCCAGCGCGGCCATGGCGAATTTCAATGTCTTGCCGGTAAAAAGCAACGCGGCTGGACTGGTCGATCTCGATGATCTGGCCGCCAAACTGGACGATAAGACCGCCGTGTTCATGATCACCAATCCGAACACGCTGGGACTGTTCGACGGGCAGATCGGACAGATCGCCAAAATGGTTCACGACGTGGGCGGGTTGGTGTATCTCGACGGCGCGAATATGAACGCCATTTTGGGCATCACCCGGCCCGGCGATTTCGGCGCGGACCTGATGCACTATAATCCTCATAAGACCTTCAGCGGCCCTCACGGCGGTGGCGGACCGGGCGCCGGACCCATCGCCGTATGCGAAAAACTCAGACCCTATCTGCCTGTCCCCATCGTGGTCAAAGACGGCAACGGATATCGTCTCGATTACAATCACCCCAAATCCATCGGCCGGGTGCGAAGTTTCATAGGCAGCGTGGGCGTGTTGGTCCGCATGTACTGTTACATCCGCACGCACGGGCCGGATGGGCTGCGGCGCGTGGCCGAAAACGCCGTCCTCAATGCCAACTATCTCCTAGCAAAGATCAAGCATTTTCTGCCCGTGCAAAGCGGCGAACGATGCATGCACGAGTTCGTGGCCACGGCATCGAAACTCAAGGCCGATCGCGGCATCAGCGCATTGGACATCGGCAAACGCCTGTTGGACTACGGTTTCCACGCCCCGACGGTATACTTCCCCCTGATTGTCCGCGAGGCGATGATGATCGAACCAACCGAGACCGAGAGCCGGGCAACTCTAGACGCATTTACCGAGGCCCTTTTTCGTATTACCGAGGAACCGTGCGATCTACTGCACGAAGCCCCGCATGCCACGCCGGTCAGCCGGCCCGACGAAGTCTCGGCCGCCCGCAATCCGCTTTTAAAGTGGAAAGCATAGAGTTTATAGTGGGCAGTGGGTAGTGGACAGTGGTCAGTGCGAAACCCCAAGCGATTTTTATTCATCATTCATCATTCCTCATTCTGCATTGTTAATTCATCCCTCATCCTTCATCCCTCATCCTTTTTTATGTTCTGCCGATTATTCATTGATCCGCCGGCCTCGGGAGTGTGGAACATGGCAATGGATGAAACTCTGTTGGAATCGGCGGCCGACGGCGGGGGATTTTCGCTGCGATTCTATCGCTGGCTGCTGCCGACCCTCTCGCTGGGGTACTTCCAGCAATACGATGATCGTTGGCAGCACGCAGCCAGCCGGAATTGCCCCGCAGTCCGCCGCGCAACCGGCGGAGGGGCCATTTTGCACGACCGCGAAATCACTTACAGTTTCACGGTTCCCCCCGGCCATCGTTTGGCTTTAAAACATATTATGCTTTATGAATCCATGCACGCGGCACTGATCGAAGCGTTGGCCGGCTACGGAATAAATGCCTCGCTCTGCCCTGGAGAAGGCCGTCAGCCGGATCGCAAAGAGCCTTTTCTTTGTTTCCAGCAGCGCTCGCCGGGGGATGTACTGCTCAGAGCGGTGAAGATCGCCGGCAGCGCCCAACGACGCCGACGCGGCGCGGTCTTGCAGCATGGCAGCCTGCTTTTGGCCCGTTCTCCCGCCGCTCCCGAGTTGCCCGGACTTGCCGAAGCAGCCGCAATTGCCTTACCATTCGATCAATTTGTGCAAACCTGGTTGTCGAAGCTGGCCGAGGCATTTTCGATGCAACTACAACCGGGAACACTGAGCGACTTCGAGCAACGCCGGGCGGAAAACTTAGTTCGGGAAAAATACGATTCAACCGATTGGACTCGCAGTCGCGGAGGCAAAATGCACGCAGAAAAAAGCGGGCATATCACAATCCATCCCCCCTTATAGAGCATGACCAAGCCGCCCTTTACCCATAATGAGGTAAAAGCTTTTTGACTCTTACACAAAAACTTGTTACCATCAAGGTGCAGGTAAGTATCGAAAATCCCCCGGCCTTTGCGGAATGGATTATGGAAAAGCATGCGGAGAATTCGATGCAATTACCGTAACTTGGGCTTTTCTTTGATCTAGGTTTCAGTTTTAATTGTAGTGCAATGTTTGCGTTTTCGGCTGGTTAAGGTAAGGCAATGGAAGTCAAACTGGTAGTGATCGGCGGAAAAAATCAGGGCCGCGAAATCCCTGTCACCGAGCCCGAGTTCATTATCGGACGCAGCGAAAATTGCCATTTGCGCCCGGCCAGCGACCGCGTCAGCCGCAAGCATTGTGCGATCCGGCTGCAGGAAGGCCGGGTCACGGTCGTGGACTTCAAAAGCACCAACCATACATTTGTCAACGGCGAACAAGTCACGAGCGAACGCGAATTGAAAAACGGCGACCGGCTCAAGGTGGGTGTGCTGGAATTTGAAGTTCAATTAGCCGTCAGCGTAGGCGGAAAAATCAAACCCAAGGTGCACACGATTCAGGAGGCCGCCGCACGAACGGTTCAAACAACCTCGCCCAAAGAGGATGACCTCGATATTACCCGTTGGCTGGAAGATGGTGACCAAGAGCCTTCCGATTCGCCCCCTTCACCCGATACTTTGTCTTTAAAGGACACGCATACCACGGGACATAAAATGGCCGATACCACGACCATTCACCTGGTTCCTAAAAAGACCGAAGAGAGTCCGAAAAAAGAAGAAAAGAAAACCCCAAAACCACCCGGCCGATTCGAACGCCCGAAAAAACCGGTATCTATAGACAGTCGAGACGCGGCCAATGACACGCTGAAGCATTTTTTCAACCGTAAAAAAGTTTGATTCCCCCGCCGAGTTCCAGAGAATCCCGCCGTGCGTGCGTCCAACAAACCCAAAAAATCGGCCGCCTTGCTGGGCCTGGCCTTCGATAATAACGACGGGCAAACCCGGGTTACGCGGGGCGAAAATTTCCTCCTCTGGGGCGGAAGCAACGCTTCCCACTCGTTTATGCTGGAAACCGCGGTTAAAATCAACGAATGCCTCGACCGACGCGGTAAACGGCTGGAAGACGTCTCTTTGCCCGAACTCCGCGACATCTGCCGCGATATTACCGACTCCGTCGGCCGTCAATAATTCTTTAGCGATCGCCAATCGGCTCTTATTGACCTTTGCCTAGCAAATGGACTATTTAGTAGTGGGGCAGATTGCTAATCTGCCCAAAAAAGGCAGGTTGGCAACCTGCCCAACAGGTCATTGCCGAGGCAAAGGTCAATAATATTCGCCTTTTGTCCCTCCTGCCACGCCGGGGACCGTACGGATTTTTGTGTCGTGCTGAAGTGGCACGGCCATCTTGGCAGTGTTTCTTCACCGACTGGAAGTCCGTGCCTCCGCTTGACATAAAATTTCTTACAACCCCCTACGCCGGCCTTCAGTTCCGGGCGTCAGAGATCAAACCGCCGGCCGCCTGACGGGTAATACCAGTTTTTTCGATTCTACCGGCGACTGTTGAAAGCTTTATCGGTTGCGCGATCGTAAAATTCCCATATCTGCTAATATTTGTGCAATACGGAAACATTGCTACAACACCCCATTTTTCCTAATTGGTGGACTTGTCCCCGCCGTTTTTTCGATGACTTTTGGCAAGGTTGATGTATTCTTTCTCGTTGAATTATCATCCCTATTATTTAGCCCCCGGTGAACACACCGGGGGTTGAACTCCGGTGAACACGCCGGGGGTTGAACTGTGGAGGCCAGCCGTGGCAAAGAGCAAAAAAACAGCCGTAACAATACCCAAGACCAAAAAGTCGGGGACCGAAAAAAAAGCCGCCAAGCCTCATGAAGATCATGGCCAGATCAAAAATCAGTATAAGACGATGAGTCTAAACCGACGTATGAGCCATGAGCAGGATCGCCGCCGCGACACTGATCGCCGGCATAAAGACATCCAGGTCGCAGTGGAACACCGTGTGTGCGAGCGCCGGGCGAAAGTAAACCGCCGCCGTCAAATCGATCCGACCACTTGCGAGCGCGACTATACTATCGCGGAAATCGAGTTCATGAACGCCATCGAAGAGTACAAGCGAACCAGCGGACGGATGTTCCCCACCTGCAGCGAGGTTTTGGAGGTTTTGCAAAACCTGGGTTACGAAAAACGCGCCGCCCCAATTCCTCCGCCTATTTTAGAACCCACCCTCGTTCCCGACATCTCCCCGCCCCTGGTAGTATTATAAAGTCCCTTGCATCAGTGGGGCAGACATTCTTGTATGCCCGAAAGAGGGCCGGACATTCTAGTCCTTGTTCAATTTGCAATTGCCAATTTGCAATAAATAAGCAGTGCATAAAATTGCCTGACATGCCTCTGCAACCGCTAGCTATGCTAGCTAACGGCTTTTTGCCGGGAAATTTCCATCTTGCATGCCGCCGGGCGGATGGTTATCCTTCCACTTCCTGTTACTGCGGACGGCCGCCTTTTTGCGCGCCGCTTATATCTTATCCCAAGCCAAAGCGAGGCGCCACGACGTGAATGCAATCACTTTCGTAACGCGAACGCAACAACTAAGGGCCGGTCACCTCAATGATCCGCCAAGGGCCGGTCACCTCATTGATCCGCTAAGGGCCGGTCACCTCATTGACCCGCTAAGGGCCGGTCACCTCATTGACCCGCTAAGGGCCGGTCACTTTAGTGACCCGGTAAAGGTCGCCGCATTTTTAATTCTCGCTCTATTGCCTCTCCCGTTTACCGGTTGCGGAGGCATCACGGCCTCGGGTCGAAACGCCGAGGGCGTAAAACTTTTCCAGCAATCGCAATACGATCAGGCCCTGCGATCATTCCAGGAGGCGTCCTACGCCGATGGCGGCAACGCCGACGCTTATTACAATCAGGCCGCCACGTACCATCGGCTGGGGAAGATGAATAACAATGCCCAGGGCGATCTGCAAAAGGCCGAAACGTATTACAATCTTTGTTTGGACCGCAACAACAACCACGCCGATTGCTACCGCGGCCTGGCGGTCCTGCTGGCCGAAGAGGGTCGCACGCAGGAGTGCTTCCGCCTGGTCGAAGGCTGGGTGAGCCAGCAGCCCACCTCGGCCGACGCCAAAATCGAACTGGCCCGCCTGTGCGAGGAGTTCGGCGACCGCAACTCGGCAAAAGAGCACCTGGTCGAGGCCCTCACCATCCAGCCCGACAATCCCCGTGCCCTGGCCGCGCTGGGAAAGATCCGCGAAGACTCGGGCGACCCGGCCCAGGCCCTGGCCAATTACCAGCGCTCGTTCTGGTACGACAACCACCAACCGCAAGTTGCCTCGCGGATCTCCGCTTTGCAAGGCTCGACAAATCCGTCCATTGTTTCCACCGCCCCTTATCTTCTCGCCCCGCCTTACATACCCGCCGCCACGGGAGTTCCGCCCACCTTCGATCAAAGCCAAATGGTCAACCGCGATCCCGCGCCATTGCGGTAGGGTGCGTGAAACGCACCTTCTCTAAGTTAGCAGAATTCTCGTGTGCCACTGCTGGCTTGTCCAGCAGTGCCGTATAGGATAGCTGTAGGGTTCCTGAAACGCACCCATAATCCCGCGCCATTGTAGTAGGGTTCCTGAAACCCACCTCCCATCCTATTTGCCTTTAACTTTACGCCCATTTATGGGCGTTGTCCGCCGCAGGCGGTATTAGACCCGGCGTTCACGCCGGGTTCCGCTGACGTCCCAAAATATCGTTCGCTGTCAGCCTCGTTTACGAGGCTCCTTTTCTTTGATGTGAACTTGGAAGTCGTTTGGAAAATAGCAGTTGAAGACATGCCCAAATTGCGTTTGCAGGCAGGGCGCATTTTGCAGGAAAAAGGCGGGCAATCTTAGGATCAAGTAATTCGGCCTGCTTTGCACACCCCACTTTCTAACGATCATCTTGAAAACCGTCATCTTCGTGGTCTTCGTGCCCTTCGTGGTAGATTTTGGGATATCTGTTACAATTGTCTTTAATTCACGGAGTTACGCCATTGATCTAAATCGGCGCATGGATGGAAGTGGATTTTACACGATGGCAATTGATGTCGCGCTACGGCGCAATTGCAGTGATGGAAAAGGCAATATAAATTAGTATGCGGTGTGAAATCGTGTAGAGCAAAAAGCACTACTAGGCAAACCAGAAATGGCACAAATATAGATTCTTGATATATTCTAAAATATGGGGAAATATTTAATCCTATAATATTCAATAATGTTATGGATATTAAAAATAGCATAGTTATTGAATTTGTACCCGACCTATGGGGCAGTCTTGATCGTTTCCTAAAATTCTACTCCTCTACATACAACTTTAATAAAGATATACAAAAAGCTCTCCCTGGGGCAGCAAATCATTTTCACAAATCAATCATTCTTCTTTCTGTTGCACGAAGGCATGTACCACTCCTACAGGAAGATCAGGAGCAGATCGATAAAACTGGCCATACCCCTGCACTTAGGGCAAAAGAATTGTCAGCCTTAATTGAATCAATAATTTTAGACCTTTATTCATCAATCGACTGCGCACGAAAGATAGTGACTGATATATTTAAAAAATATCAAGGGGTCAAAAAGTCTACTCGCAAATTTTTCAAAGCATGCATAGATGGTAAAGTGAATAAATCGATTCCGGAAGATATTCGCCACGCGTTCAAATCATGTGATTGGTATCCATATTTATTGCGTCTGAGAGATACCTTGACTCACTCGGACATCGGTTCATGCCATATGGACTCAAAAACCAACAAGGTGTTTTACATGCATGCCGGGTTGGGAAATGGCCAAAAGGCACTTGTGATTGATGATATATTTCTCTATTTAGAGAAACTTATCACACAGGTAAACCAGTTTCTTGGTAAAGTCTTTGCTTACCTTAACACTACCTTGCTTGACAAAGAACTTTGGGAGATGTGCGGTATCTTTGGTGGACGTATCTACTCGCGTTTCGTAAAACCAAGCGAGGCATTAGATTTCAACAGCGGACGATGTGATGCGTTTAAATGGTTTGAAAAACCAGAAAATCCTAGATGCCCCTTTGCTAAGACATGTGGAGCATACAAACGGAGAATCATCTAATAATCAAGTATCCTCTAATTTTATTTATCTGTACAGCCTCCTAAAATATCTATATGGGTCGAAAAAGTGACAGATACTTATATTTCTGAACTTTGTAA
>JBEKSO010000133.1:0-9599 GCA_049516935.1 Thermoguttaceae bacterium | reverse complement strand
AGCGGCGTACTATGATAGCCCAGGGCGCAGCCCTGGGTAAGCGGATCACATTAGAACACCTCCAGCCGCGAAGCGGCGTACTATGATAGCCCAGGGCGCAGCCCTGGGTAAGCGGATCACATCAAAACGTCAAGCCCCGAAAGGGCGCGCCGCTTGCGGTTTCGCGGTGCAGCATCAAATCACGGTCTAACCCCTTGCCGCGATAAAATCTCCAAGCGTGCAACACAGGGCGTGAATAATTTGGGTTGTTGACAAAAACCTAAATCGGGTCTAAAATTCGCGTAGTTTTTTGCCACAAACCCCGAACCCTGTGAACCAGATGCTCTACACACCCGCACACAAAATCGTCCTATTCATGGCGGTAATCGCGATTGCCGCCGCAGCCGCATCCGCGCAAACCGCTCCGCCCGCCTCGGGGCCGGACCCCAAGGAAATCCCCATTCCTGAAATAAAGACCGACCTGGGAAAAATGCCCGGCGTCGACGAGTTGCCCGTCCGCGCGGACCTGCCCGATCCGATGGTCATCAGCGACGGCGCCAAAGTCGCCACTAAGGAACAATGGATAAAACGCCGCGAGGAAATCAAGCGCACGCTCGAGTACTACGCCGTCGGTGAAATGCCGCCTCCGCCTGGAAACGTCAAAGGCGTCGAGGTCGCCACCGAGACCGTGCTGGACGGCAAGGTCAAGTACCGCCTCGTGCATCTGACTTTCGGCCCGGAGGAAAAACTCTCCCTGGACATCGGCATCTTCACGCCGGTCGAAGGCGGGCCTTTCCCAACCATTATTTCGCAAGCGGGGACGCCGCCTTCCGCAAAGGCATTGCCCCGGCTTCCGCAAGGCCCCAACCAGGGGCGCGGTCAGGACGTTCTATTGATGGTCGGCCCGGCGCCCGGCGCCGCCGATTCGGCGACGGCCGGACAACGCGGAACCAATGCCCCGGCTCGCGGTTTCGGAGGCAGAGGCGGCGGCGGGGCACAAGGCATCGCCACGGCCAACAGCCTGGTCTTCCAGCGAGGCTACGCGCTGGTGGTTTACAACTCCAACGATTGCGCCGAGGACACCACCCTGCGCAACGATGACGGCAGTTGGGCCTTCCGCAACACCCGCTTCATGCCCGCATATCCCGGCTACGACTGGGGCATTCTGGCGGCTTGGGCCTGGGGCGCATCCCGCATCGCCGATTATCTCGTCACCGATCCCGCCATCGATAAAACAAAAATGATCATTACCGGCGCCTCGCGCAACGGAAAATCCTCGATGATCGCCGCGGCGTTTGACGACCGCCTCATGGGCGCGCCGGTCGTTACCGGCGGCGGCGGCATCGGCGCCTATCGTTTCGCCGGCCCCCGCAACAATGAAACCCTGGACATCATGCAGAAAAAATATCCCAACTGGTTCTCGCCGCACTTGCACGAGTTCTGGGGACAGCGCGAAAAGCTCCCCTTTGACGAGCATTGGTTTCTGGCCTTGGCCGCGCCCCGGCCTTTCATCGCCTTGGAAGGCGATACCGACACCATTTCCCTGCCCGACGCCGTCAAACATTCCATCCAGGCCGCACAAAAAGTCTATGAATTCCTGGGCGCCAAGGACAATCTGGGCGTTCACTATTCGCACCACGGCCACGCCTTTACCCAAGAAGATTGGGTCGCGATGCTGGACTTTTTCGACAAGTATTCCCGCGGCATGAAAGTTGACAAAACCTTTGACCATTTCCTACCGGATGCGGAAACGGACGCCGCTGCCTCCCCTCCCCTGGCGCCCGCGCCGGCCGCGTCAGATCCCAAAACCTTTAACGTCCGCGATTTCGGCGCCGTCGGCGATGGCGCCGCCAAGGATACCGTTGCTTTTCAAAAAGCCCTCGATACCTGCGCGGTCAGCGGCGGCGGCGATGTCTTGGTCCCCGCCGGCAACTATCTCATCGGCAGCGTGCAGATCGGAACTCGCACCATTATTCATTTGGATAAAGATGCGACGCTTACAGGCACAACCGACTTGGACGATTATCCCATCATCGACGTCCGTTGGGAGGGCCGTTGGCAACGAGGCCATCGCGCCTTGATCTATGCCGCCAATGTCGATCACATCGGAATCGTCGGCCCCGGTCATATTACCGCGAGTTTTGGACGTACCGCCAGACCAGCCGCGTCGCAGCCGCCTAACAATGCTGCCGCAGACGCCGCCGCCCAACCCGCCGCCAGTGTCCCCCGGGCGCCCAGTGGATCGCCCGGATCGACGTTCACCCGCGGGCCGTTACTCATCGAGCCCATCTCCTGCAACGATGTTCGATTTGAAGACTTTACCGGCGATCATACCGGGACTTGGGCAAACCATCCCACCTATTGCACCGGCGTCGTTTTTCGCAATCTGACGCTTAGTAATACTTCGGACGGCCTAGATATCGATTCCTGCGACGGCGTTGTCGTCGATCATTGCGTCATCAATGCTGGCGACGACGCCATAAGCATTAAATCCGGACGAGGCATGGATGGCGCACGCTTGGCAAAGGTCTGCAAAAACATCTTGATCACCAACTGCTCGCTTTCCGATCGTATCTTTGCCTGCATCGGATTGGGTAGCGAGATGTCGGGCGGCGTCAGCAATGTTCGGGTCGAGCATTGCAAGTTTCTTCGCTCCGGCCAACGTTCGTATTCCATATATATTAAAACCCGTCCCGGCCGGGCCGGAACAACCGAGAATATCACCTTTGATGACATTGATGTCTCCGACGCCGGCGGATTTCTTCGCATCAATACGCTCAATGGCGGCAACACCAGCACGGTGGACGATGCGGTCGAAGGCGATGTCGGAATCCCCCTGATTAAAAATATTCGCGTTTCCAACATTCGCGTCAAGAATGTCGCGAACCTCGTGGCGGCCTTTCAGACCAATCCCAAGAAACCCATCGAGGGTCTGACGCTTGAGAACATCACTGGCGACTGCGGCAAGGGTATAACGCTGGTGAACGTCAACAATGCGGTCCTCAGCGGTATCAATGTGACCGGATATGCCGGCCCGTTGCTGACGACCGACAACGTCACCGGCGCCGGCTTGGAAGGCGCGGTCAAATACGCCGGCGCCGATAAGTAAGCAGGCCCGAATCGTTGTGATCGGTGACTTCGAGCCTCTAACAAAATGAAATCGACGGTTAAATTGTGTGCCACTGCTTGCTTGCAAGCAGTGAAATAGGATATCCGGAAAATATCTGATGCAAAAAACCGCTTGCGGTTTCGCGGTGCATCATCAACCCGCTCTCCAAACCCGCTTGCGGATGAAAAACCTGCCGCCAACTAAACACAATATTCCCGCCATCAACATCCCGATTGTCCACGGCTCCGGCACCGGCGTAAGGCTCCCGCCCGCCGGCCCGCCAGGCAGCGCCGCTATGATCACCATCGCCCCGGGGCCAATTGTCAATTCATTCTGAACAATCGAATTCACGGTCAAAATGCCTGAAAGAATTTCAGTACTCCCGCTGCCCGCGATGGTCCCTACCGTATGGTCGCCGCTTATGATCCGAAACGTCGCGTTATTCGTAATCACTGAACTCGCACTAATTTGACCCTGGGCGTCAAGAGCCAGTACTCCGCCGAGTATGCTTGTCTCGCCGCTATAGATGTCGTTATTCGCCAAGGTAAGCGTACCCGCCCCGGTTTTTTCCAGTTTTGTGACCCCGCCGATCGACCCGCCAGAGAAAGTGTAGTTACCCGTGGTGTTTTGAACGTGAATCGTATCGGGCGCAACTCCTGAAGCGGCAATCACAATATTGCCCACGCCCGTATCGCCGAAAGTCACCTGATCGCCCGCCGCGAAAAATGCATTCTGCCCACTCACCAGCCAGGGGCGATTTGCGACCGTCGAATCCCACGTCCCGCCTGCCCCGGCCTGGTTCCAATGCAGATCTCTTTTCAGGCCCGTTGCCGTCCGGATGTTGATCGTGCTTACGCTATATGCCGGCATGCTATAGCTGAAGTTGGTCGGATCGTTGATAAGCATGCTGCCCGCCGACGTTGGATTGGACGCCGCGCTCGTGAGTTGATAAACATCGGCCAATATAAAAGGCGTCGTATAATTCATGTTCATCTGAGCATTGACCGCATGGTCGGTCTTGTTGATCGCCACCAGCACCATGTGGTTGGGATCTTGCGAATCCAGGCTGGCGTAGACCGAGGTGGCGGCATTGTCATTGGTCCCGGCCGAAACCGACGTGTCGCCGAACGTGCCGTTTTTGCCGTCGAAATTCCGGTACATCTGAAATCCCGCCGCAATGAACGGCTCATTTCCGCTCGGCCACTCGCAGGCGGCGAAAACCCCCTGACGCCCGAAAATCCCCAGCACGTCGGCCTCGGCAATGCCGCCGGAAATATGATCTCCTCCGCCGTAGTTGTATTCGCTAATTGAAAGTTTCGTGCCCGGATAATTGGCGTCGATCTTCCCCTGCAAAGTCGGCAAAAGCTTGATCGGCCCATTGGTGAACCACGGCTCTGTCACCCAACTTTCTTCGTCGTAAGTCGGGTCCCACAACGAGCGAGGCGCCTGCAGACGCGCGGCCACCATCGCAGTTGAATTGCGTTGGTCTGAGACTGTATCAGTGATTCGCACTCCGTTCACATACACTTCCGGATACCAATGCACGTCCAGCACGTCGAGCAGGCGTTTGCCGTAGGTCTGTTCGGCAGTCTTCATCTGTGCTAGATAATAATTTATAAAATCCCGGCCGTTGGCATCCGGTGCATTCTGTAAATTCCACATCCCCAAAAATCCATAATTCACCGGCCCGAATATCTTCGTGCCCGGCATCACGTTTTTTATGGCATTGCCGTAGTCGATGGTCTTCTGCACTATCTCGGCGTATGTCGCCGGGCTGGGGTGGATCTCGGCGTGCGTCGACGACCAGAGATCCGGCTCGTTATCCAAAGAAAACCATATCGGCCGATTCGGATCGGTCTGGCTGTATGCATAGTTCGTCTTCACCCAATTCACAAACTCGTCCTGGTAAACGTAAGCATCGCTCGTGTTGGGCGTGAGCGAAAACGCCGATCCCTTGGCCGCCACCGACACCTTGAATCGCGTCTGAAGGTATGTCGGATCCGGATAGCGGGTATCACCATTCACATATCGTACATCGTGGTTGCCCAATTTGTCGGCCGACACATACCCGGCCGTGGGAATCGTGATCAGCACCGCCGCATTGTGATCGGAGGCATTTTGAATCGTCGGGCTTATCGCCCCGCCCGGCGCGTTTCCCCCGCCAAGGTAATCGTCGTTTTGAAAATAATAATCGCTGCCCGCGTTCGAGGCGTTAGTCTCCCAATTGTATGCCGTCCACCTGTTGCCGCCCAAGCGAGTCATTGTGGCCCCGGATAATCCCCCGCTTATCGGTTGATTCACCCCGTATATGTACCGCGATATGGGTTTGACGCCTTGCAGCGTGTCCACGCTAAAATTAACGCTCGACTGGCCCGCCGCGATCGACGACCACACAACCACTAATGACATACTGTATAAAAACTCTCGCATGCCTAAATCCTCGGTGCAGACCCTCAATGTATCAATTCCTTACTACCGAGTCAAATATAATTGTTAAACCTTGCCGATCCGGTAATCTTTGCCTCCTTTGCCGGTCTGGCTTCCAATAACGAATATGCTGAATTCTCCTATACTGCCAGACCGATCTCCTCCGAGGGCGGATAACTGTATCCATTCAAAAATTGTTACAGTTTTTTGATCTTCTAACAAAATTAAGTGTGCCACTGCTTGCTTGCAAGCAGTGTTGTTGGTACTGCTTTCATGCCCTTTGTGTCCTCCGTGGAGAAAAAACCGGTCCGAGATCAGTCGTGTTGAAAATTTTTTCCAAAACGCCCTGCACATGCCTTGCCCTTTGCGCCTTGACTCTGTTGTCAGGCTGCGCCGCAACTGGCGATCGCCCCAAACCGCCCGCCGCCGCCCAGGCAAATCCTCCATCCCCGGTCGTACAAGCCGGTTATCAGACCCTAAATTCGCCCGGCGAAAAACCGGCCCCAAACTCCGTAACTCCCCTGCCGCCCATCCCCTTATCTCCCCAAGCACAACCGGGGACTGGCTCCGCGGCATCCGAGGCGCCTGTCCCCTTAACTCCTGCCCCCGAGACTATCGAATCCCCCGCCCCAATAGAAAAAATGGGGACTGGCTCCGAGGCATCCGAATCCCCCGCCCCAATTCTCTCCTCCGACGATCCTTTCGCCGGCCAAAGCGAATTAACCGCCGATTGCCTGATCTACGAAGTCCAAGCCCGCAATCCCTCGCTTGCAGCCATGATCGCCGCATGGCAGGCGGCGGCCCAGCTCTATCCGCAGATGATCTCGCTCGACGATCCTATGTTCTCCTACATGCTGGGCACCAAAGGCCTCGGCCCCGACGGCGGCTATATGTTCATGGGCTCGCAAAAAATCCCCTGGTTCGGCAAGCGCCAACTCCGCGGCAGTGCAGCCCAGGCCCAGTCCGATGCCGCCGGCCAGGACGTCGCCGATCTCCGCCTCCGATTGGCCGAATCGGCCGCCGACGCACTGTTCGATCTTTACCTCGTCCGCCGTGAAACCGAAATCAACGCCGCCAACGTCGAACTAATGCGCGATTTCCGCGCCATCGCACTGGCCCGATACGAATCCGCCCAGGTCACCCAGCAGGACGTGTTGCAGGCCGACCTCGAACTGGCCGACCTTGAAGCCCGCGCCGCCGAACTGGCCCGCCAACAGGCCGTCGCCATCGCCCGCATCAACACGCTCCTGCATCGCCCGGCCGACTGCCCCTTGCCCCCGCCCGCCAACCTTAGCCCGCCCTGCAATCTGCCGCCCGTCGAAGCGCTCCGCGACATGGCACTGGCCCGCCGCCCGGACCTCGCCGCCCAGTCCGCCCGCATCCGGGCCGAAGAGGCCAACGTGGACCTGGCCTGCAAGCAGTACTATCCCGACCTGGAAATCGTGGGCAAGTACGACGCCTTCATGCCCGAGGAAATGCGACCCCAACTCGGCATGAACCTCAACGTCCCACTCTGGCAACACAAACGCTCCGCCGCCTGGCGCGAGGCCACGGCCAAACTCGAGCAAGAACGGGCACAATACGCCAACCTCGCCGACCAGGCCCGCTTCGAAGTCCAGTCGGCCTACGCCGAACTCGTCGAATCCGACCGCCTACTCCGTCTCTACGACGAAAAGATCCTGCCCGTGGCAAACCTCTACGTTAAATCCGCCCGCGCCAACTACACCGCCGGCAAAACCGACTTCCTCCGCCTCGTCGACGCCCAGCGCCAACTCTACGGCCAATGGGAAAAGTTCTACCAAGCCCAAACCGACTACCATCGCCGCCTGGCCGAAATGTGCCGCGCAGTCGGCGGGGCGTTTTGACGTGGTCGGTGTACAGTGGGCAGTGGTCGGTGGACAGTGAAATCATGTTCCCCGTTTAGCCGCGACCCGAAGGGGAGCGGGTATTGGATAGGGTTCGGGGTTCAGGATGGGCAGATTGCAAAATGCAAATTGAACTCCGGACTGATAGGGCAGGTTAAGTATATAGCCGCGAAGCGGCCTATCTGATACGGGAGGTTAACGATATAGCCGCGAAGTGGCCTATCTGATATGGGAGGCTAACGATATAGCCGCGAAGCGGCGTACTATGATAGCCCAGGGCGGAGCGTAGCGCAGCCCTGGGTTATCGGGCACCGCCAACACCCAAAGCCCTGAAAGGGCGCGCTGCAATGTTGTTTAGGGTTCGGGGTTCGGGGATCAGGGTTCGGGATTGGGGATTGGTAGGACGACTTTGAAAGTCGTCTTACTGGCTATTTCAGAATAGGGTCCTTTTTCGATGCATCCCGTGAAACGTATGAGATTATGCGACAGCGGGCTGGTAACAACGAAAAGGCACTGTCACGGTTCTTTTACGAAGTCCAGTGTTGCTGGCGGAAGTGGCTCAATCGTCGCAACCGCACGCTGATCTGGACCGTGTTCCATCGCCTTCTCCAGCGGTATCTGCTAGCTCACATGCGGGCTATCCATTCAGTCTACAACCACGCAGCGAACCCGTGATTCGAGGAACCGTATGCACTAATGTGTGCACGTACGCGTCTGTGGGAGGCCCGGGTGGGAAACCACCTGGGCCCACCCGGTCAAGAGTCTCGACCGACGGGTGCCTACCGCGACCAAATATCCCTATCCGGTGGGAGTATTAATATCCCCCAAAATTTTTCAAAAACTCCCTTGACACGGTCCACTTATATGCTAAAATCATAGCACATGCTACTTACATAGCATATATATTTTTTGGAGCGACGCTAATGCGAAAGAAAAAAAACCTGTTCGATTTAGGCCGGCGGCAACGGCAAATTGTCGAGGCCGTCTATCATCTCGAAGAAGCCTCGGTGGCGGAAGTGGCGGATAAACTATCCGACCCTCCCAGTTATTCGGCCGTCCGGGCAATACTGGGCATCCTTGTCAAAAGAGGCGTCCTGGCTTATCGCCGCGAAGGTAAACGGTACCTGTATCGGGCGGTGGCCTCCAAGGAAAAAACGCAAAAATCCGTGCTCAAGCGATTGCTCAATACATTGTTCGGCGGACGCGCGTCCGTGGCCATGGCCGCGCTTTTGGACGCCGCCGGCGACAATCTTACCGATGCCGATTTGGATGAAATGCGCAAAATCATCGACCATTCGCGAAAGGAGAATCGCTAACATGCAAGCCTCCGGATGGAATTGGATCGTAAGCAGGATGGATCTCCTACTGCCTGTGACCCTGGAAATGCTCTTCGATGCGACGTTGATTCTGGCAATTGCCATGCTGATCAACCTCGCACTGCATCGCGCCGCCGCCTCGGTGCGGCACCGCGTTTGGGCCTTAGCCATGGCCGGGCTGTTGATTTTGCCCATGCTTTGCCTGGTGTTGCCAAAATTCCCGATCCCCCTGGATATTCCCATTACCGCGGCAAGACTCCTCCCGTCGATGCCAGAGTCGGGCAGTGAAACAGCGGTCCCCCTGTTGTCGCAGGATGGTTCATTGCCGAGCGTCGCAGTCGATGCGATGGTGCCGCGATTGGATCGTCTCCCACAGAAACGCGACTTCGCTTTATCTCAACAATCAATAGCTACCACAGCCGGTCCCCGTCTGAACGCTCAGCCAACTGCGGATAGGCAGTTATATAAAGTTCATTCCATTGCAGTTTGGTGTTTGCGCGCGCTGATGCTTTTATGGTTGCTTGGGATGGGATTGGGATTGGCTGCTATGGCCCGAGTCCTGAGGGCTGAACGGCGCATGGCGAACGGCGATTTCCCGCTTTGCGATCCTTCCTGGCAATCGTTGTTCGACGAAATTGGGACGCGGCTGGGCGTTCGCCGAGCGATAAAAATCGGCATCTCTAGTCAGTCCGTGGTACCCCTGACCATCGGTTGGCTGAAGCCAAAAATCCTGCTGCCCGCAGATTGCATCCATTGGCCGGCCGCCAAACGCAGGGCTGTTCTGATCCACGAGTTATCGCACGTAGCACGGAGCGACGTTTTTTGTCAGATCGCGGCCAGGCTGGCATGTATCGTCTATTGGCTTCATCCGCTGGCCTGGCTGGCGGCTCGGAAAATGCAAAT
>JBEKSO010000132.1:0-9614 GCA_049516935.1 Thermoguttaceae bacterium | reverse complement strand
GACGGGGGTAAGGAAGATGCCGAAGAGGGTTACTCCGATCATACCGCTGAAAACCGCGGTTCCCAGCGAGCGTCGCATCTCTGATCCCGCCCCGATGGCGATTACCAGCGGGAAGACGCCGAGGATAAAGGCGAAAGAGGTCATTAGAATGGGGCGCAGGCGCAAGCGTGACGCCTCCAAGGTGGCCTCGAAACTGGGGCGGCCCTGCTGGTGCAACTGTTTGGCGAACTCCACGATCAAAATCGAGTTTTTGCATGCCAGCCCGACCAGCACCACCAGGCCGATCTGCACAAAGATGTTGACGTCTTTGTGAGTATACTGCACTCCCGCAATCGAACATAACAGGCACAGAGGCACGACCAGAATGACCGCCAGGGGCAGGGACCAGCTTTCATACAAGGCGGCAAGGGCCAGAAACACGCACACCACCGCCAGCCCGAACACGTATATAGCCGTGTTGCCCGCCCGGATTTGCATGAACATCAATTCGGTCCATTCGGTTTTCATGGAAAGGGGCAGACTCTCGTCGGCGAGCCGGTTGATGCTTGCAATGGCCTCCCCTGTGCTGTATCCCGACTTTATATTCCCATTGATCGCCGCGGCCGTATATAGATTATAACGCGTTACGAACACCGGGCCGCCGATTTGACGCACCTTGACCAATGTCCCCAGCGGGACCATCTGTCCTTGATTGTTGCGGACTTGGAGCAAATCGACATTTGGAATTCGGGCGCGGTATTTGCCCTCCGCCTGAATCGTAACTTGCCAGTAGCGCCCGAAGGCGTTGAAGCTGTTGACGTACAACGACCCCAAGTACATTTGCAGTGTCTGATTCACGTCGTCCAACGAGACGCCCAGCGATTCCGCTTTTGTGCGGTCGATGTCCATGAAAAGCTGCGGGGTGTTGGAGCGAAACTGCGTGGACACTCCCGTAAACCCGGGTTCTTTTTGCATTTTCTGGATCAGTTTGTCGGTTTGCTCCTGCAAGGTCGCCAGTCCCAGTCCGCCGCGATCCTCGATCATGAGCTTAAATCCGCCGGCGACACTCAGGCCCGCTATCGGCGCAGCGGGGTATGCGACAACCTGCGCGTCCTTGACTTGCCGGGACCATTGCGAGCGCAGCTTAGCTATGATGGCCACGTCGCGCAATTCCGGACTCCTCCGCTTCTCGAAGGGATCGAGCACGGCGAACATCGAGGCGAAATTCGAACTGTTGGCCGCTTGTATGAACGACATGCCGCAGATGGTCGTGGTGTGTGCCACGCCCTTTTCTTCGCGTGTGATTTTGTCGACCAGCGCCATGGCTTTCTGGGTGCGCTGAAGCGAAGAGGAATCGGGCAGTTGGACGCTGACGAGGATTCGGCCTTGGTCCTGCTGCGGAACAAAGCCCGTGGGGGCGATTTTGAATACCCAGACCGTCAGTATGAGCAGAATCCCATAGAGAAATAAGCCCAACACGCTTATTCTCAGCAGTCGTCCCACGACCCAGGCGTATCCCGCAGTACTTGCCCCAAATACGATGTTGAAGAATTTAAAGAACCAGCCGAAGAGCATATCCAGCAACCATGTCAGCGGGTCGCGGCGGACACCGCGCGGGCGCAGCAGGATCGCGGCCAGGGCCGGACTAAACGTCAGGGAATTGAGGGCCGAAAAGGCTGTGGAGACTGCGATTGTCAATGCAAATTGGCGGAAGAATTGGCCGGTAATGCCGCTGATGAACGCGCAGGGCACGAACACCGTGCACAGCACCAAGGCCACGGCGATGATTGGGCCCGTCACTTCGCCCATTGCCTTACGGGTGGCCTCGCGAGGTTGATAACCGCGATCAAGCCAGCGTTCCACGTTCTCGACTACCACGATGGCGTCGTCCACCACTATGCCGATGGCCAGCACCAGCCCGAACAAGGAGATGTTGTTCAAACTAAACTTGAAAGCGGCCATCACGGCGAAGGTGCCCACAATGGCCACAGGCACGGCGAGCATGGGAATCAGCACCGCGCGCCAGTTTTGGAGAAAGGCCAAGACCACTACCCCGACCAAAATTATTGCTATGAACAATGTCCTTACCACGTCCGCAACCGATTCGCTGATGAAGGGCGTGGTATCGTAGGCGATTATGTAGTCCACGTCATCCGGGAAGCGGCTTTTGAGCTCCTTCATTTTAGCTCTGACTCGTTCACCCACGTCAAGCGCATTGGTTCCGGGAAGTTGGCGGATGGCCAATCCCACGGACGGATACCCGTCGAAAGTGCAAGATTGATTGTAATTCTGGGCGCCCATCTCGACCCGGGCAACGTCGCGCAGGCGTACGATGCCGACCGACGGCCTTTGGGGTACGATTTCCGTGGCCTGGCCGCCAGTCGCTCCGCCACCCATCGGGTTGCTGATCGATGAACTGGTCATGGAGGTGCCCATCATGCCGCCTGTTGCACTGCCAAATATCCCTGCGCGAGCCGCTTGTGTTGCACTGCTCGTTGCACCGCCGCCGCTTGTCGCACCGCCGCCGGTCGTTGCGCCTCCGCCGGTCGTCCCGCCGCCGCCGCTTGTCGCACCGCCACCGGTTGCCGCGCCACCGGTAGTTCCGCTGTTGGGTGTTCCAGGGCTTGATGTACTGCCGCCTAATAAGCCGCTACTTGCCATGCTGGTGCTTGCAGAACCGCCGCTAATTAAGCCGCCGCCCACTTGACCTCCGCCGGTCAAACCGCCGGGCAGAGCGCCTGGCAAACCGCCGGGCAAGCCCCCGCTCAATCCGCTGCCGGTTAAACCACCACCCGTTGTCCCGCCGCTTTGAATAGGGCTCGCGATTTGGGGGATCGGCACGCTGGAGCCTTGAAAGGCGCCCGCAGTTCCAAGAAACTGTTGGGCGGGGCTTATGGGGCCAACCTTAACAATGATATCGCCGAACTGCTCCGGATCGGCAAGCCTGCCCAGCGTAGCGATCGGCACTTGGAAGGACTGACTCCCAGGCGCCGGCGGCTGTCCGATCTGCCCGGGCACCGCTTCCTTGTTTTGGCTGCGGATCGCGACTGCGACGTCTCCGGCGGTCATGTTGCAGGCGGCCATTTTCTGGGGATCGAGCCAAATGCGGATGCTGTAGTCGCGTTCGCCAAAGATGTTGACGTCGGAAACGCCGTCTAAACGCAGCAGTTCGTCCCTGAGGTTGATCATGGCGAAGTTGCTCAGGTAGATGTCATCGTAGCGATGGTTCGGCGAAAAGAGGTTGGCGACCAGGAGGATGTCCGGCGTTCGCTTCCTGATGGTGACTCCCTGATTTTGCACCGAATTGGGCAATTGCGGCATGGCCAAAGCCACGCGGTTTTGCACCATGACCAGGGCCGTGTTCAGGTCGGCGCCGATGTCGAATGTGACCGTAAGCGTGTACGAGCCGTCGTTGCCCATCTGCGACGACATGTACAACATGCCTTCCACGCCGTTGACTTGCTGCTCGATCGGGGCGGCGACCGTGTCGGCCACAATCTGGGCGCTGGCCCCGGGATAGCTGATCGACACCGTCACCGCAGGCGGCGTGATCTGCGGATATTGGGCAATCGGTAGATAAAAAACCGCTATGGCGCCGGTCAGCGTGATGACAATCGACAGTACCGTTGCGAAAATCGGCCGGTCGATGAAAAAATACGAGATCATTTAGCGGGCCTTTCACCGCGCTGGAGCTTCGGCGAACTTTCCGTTTCACTTGTCGGCGTAGAACTTTCCGCCGGACCGAGCGAGGGCATGGGGATTTGCTCCGGCTTGATCTCCATCCGCGGACGGATCTGCTGTAAGCTGCCGACGGCCACCCAATCCTCGGGTTTCAATCCCTCCAAGATGACTCGCAGTCCGTCGTCCTGGAGCATCCCCACGGTCACACGCCGATATTGAACCTTTTTCTCGGCATCCATCACATAGACATTCTTCAACCCCTGGTCCGAAACCACGGCGCGGTCGATAACCAGCAGCGCCGGATAGGGTTTGCCAATAGGCACCCTGATCCGCACGAACATCCCCGGCGAGAGGAGCCTGATTCCTTCTGGTGATTTTGGATTTGGGAACACGCCCCGCACCAGTATGCTGCCGGTGGCGGGGTTGAACTGGTTATTGACAAAGTTTATAGTTCCCTGATGCGGATAGCCGTCTTCGCCTTGCAGTCCCATGAAAACGGGAATCTCGCCCTCGGGATAGCGCCGGATGTTTCCCTCATTTATTCGCTGCTTGATCCGCTGCAGGGTTGGTTCGTCCATGTCGAAATAGGCGTACATCGGGTCCAGCGACACAATGGTCGTCAACAGCGTCTGATCTTGGTTTACCAGGTTGCCGAGAGTCAGATAGTATCGGCTAACCTGGCCGTCGATAGGCGAGGTAACCTTTGTAAAGGCAAGATTGAGATCGTAGACTTCGAGACTTGACTTGGCGGCCTTCAGCGCGGCATTGGCCTCTTCTTCCTGCGCCTTATACGCGTCGAGATCTTGCTGGCTGATGGCCCCGGGCGTCTTAGCCAACTCTTTCCCGCGAGCATAATTGGCAATTGCCAGTTTCAGTTGGGCTTCGTAAAGGTGGACCTGGGCCTGGGCTTGATCGAGTTGGGCGCGGTAGGGCCGGGGATCGATCTCAAAAAGCAGATCGTCTTTTTTCACCTCCGCCCCTTCCTTGAATGGCATTTGCTCCAAATAACCGGTGACTCGGGCTTGGACATTCACCGAATGAATCGCGTCAGTTCGGCCGGTGTAGTCCACGTAATCGGTCACCTCTCGCTGGACTGGCTGGCTGACGGGCACTACCGGTTTATCAGGCGTAGCGACTTGGGGCGCGTTATTTTTACAGCCCACAAACATCGCCATTAAAAGGACAGTGAATAAAAATATAAAAATAGAAATGCGATACATAAGGACGCCTCCTTGGCGGGCATGGACGAAAACAAATGCATTTGTCATATCGCTAAATCCAAATATAGCTTGAACTTACCTATAAATTTCACTTGATCATGGAGCGAATTTAATCAAGCGCTTAAATCTTATGGAGATCGATTTACTATGCCTTGATCTAATGCGTCATTAGTGGCAGTATTTATGGGGGAGACATCTGGGCGGCATATTAGATTTTGTGTGTCAGGTAGCTAACAACTCCTTTGTAAGGCAGATATTTTCATAATATTACTTTATATATATTAATCATTGCGATGCAACTACTTATGTCAACTTTTGTCCAATTCTGGAGAATGTTAATCTACATAAACTAAATCGAAATAAAGGTTTATGCCGATAATCCTAGTTATGCAGCTTTTTACGATTAGGGCAGAAATGTGTAGATCATCTACTCCATTTTAAGACGTGGCCGTTAATACAGCAGCGATTACCGAGATTCGAACAATAAACGCCTTAATGGGACACAATGCATGGTCCCAGGCGAAGGGATCGTGTTGTCATTTCGCATGCCTGACGGCTATCGCGGTGCTATGCTGCGGCTGCACCTGTATAAAAGATTACGTCCATAAAGGATTCAAAGTCGGGCCGAACTATGCCCAGCCCGCGGCGGCAGTATCGCCAAATTGGATCGATGCCTGCGATAAACGCGTGCGGAACGAGTCGGACGACCTGTGCAATTGGTGGACGGTGTTTCAGGACCCGGCACTCGATTCCCTTATATGCTGCGCATATCGGCAGAACCTGTCTTTGCGCGAGGCGGGATTCCGGGTACTTGAGGCGCGGGCTCAACTGGGCATTGCCACGGGGAATCTATTCCCACAATCGCAATTCATGTCCGGCGATTTCACGCGCAATAAAGCCAGCAAAGAAACTGCCAATGGAAGGAACATCACGCAACCATTCTTTGACCAGTGGGATTACGGATTCACCCTTAATTGGGAACTCGATTTTTGGGGTCGGTTCCGCCGGGCGATAGAATCAAACTCTGCCACGCTCGATGCATCGGTCGAGGACTACGATGACATATTGGTCACCCTGCTGGGCGACGTTGCCACCAATTATGTGCAGTTGCGCACCTTGCAGAAGAGAATCGAGTACGCTCAAGCCAACGTGGAATTGCAACGCGAGACTTTGACAATCACTGAAGCCCGCTTCAAAGCTGGCACGACCAGCGAGTTGGACGTATACCAGGCCCGCAGCACATTGGAGCAAACCGAGGCAGAGATCCCCGAGTTGGAAATCGCACTGCGTCAAGCGAACAACCAGATATGCATTTTGCTGGGAATACCTCCGGAAGAATTGCAGGCCAAACTCGGACCGGGTCCCATACCCACCGCGCCGCCGGAAGTTGCCGTAGGTATCCCGGCCGACTTGTTGCGTCGCCGCCCGGATGTCCGCCGCGCGGAGCGCCAGGCGGCCGCCCAGTGTGCGCTGATCGGCGTGGCCGAGGCCGATTTCTATCCTAGTTTCTCGATTAACGGGACGATTGGATATTCGGCCGAGCATTTCCATGACCTATTTTTAGCAGACGCTTTAAACGGAAACGTGGGTCCTTCATTCCAGTGGAACCTCCTCAATTATGGACGGATCCTCAATAACGTTCATCTGCAAGATGCCAGGTTCCAGGAGTTGGCTATAGCCTACCAGAATGCGGTCCTCACGGCCGACCAGGAAGTCGAAAATGGTCTGGTGACATATCTCCGTGCACAGGAGAGGTCAAAATTCCAGGCCGCCAGCGTGGACGACGCCGAAAAAGCCGTCAAACTCGCTTTGGCTCAATACAAGGCTGGAACGGTCGACTTCACCCGGGTAACACAGGTGGAACAAACCTTGGTCCAGCAACAGGATACGCTCATGCAGGCCCTTGGAGAAATCGCCACAGGCCTGATCCAAGTCTACGAGGCTTTGGGCGGGGGCTGGCAAATCCGTTGCACGGGTTGCGAGCCATGCCCCTTGCCTACGCAAGGCGAGGCTAATCCGCCGTTGGAAAACATTCCGGCTCCGAATCCACTACCTGCTCCACCGCCCGATGCAACTATTAATCCCCAACCCGCGACTATTGCTTCAAAGCAGGCTTGAAATACTAGAACTTACATGAAATAGTTCAGGCGTCGATAACCTCGTCGCGGGTCAGACGGCGAGTCTTTTCCGGGGCATCGATGTAAGCCTTATCGCCAAGCGGCCCACAGTCCTGCGCCTGGATCATCCGTACCTGTCCAAAAAACGGCATATATAAGCGCGAAATTCAAGGTTTACACAAGATACTTGTGAATAAAATACACAAAAGCATATAATAACAACTATTGTGGCTTGGAGTTCCAAATACAATCCAGTATGCGCGTATGGGTGCAATATGAACGAAAGAATGTCGCCTTCCGGGCCGGGAAGAACGTACTTTGCCCCTGCCGGCCGGGATACTCCGGTTGAGTTTCGTAAAAAAGTCGCGATTATTGAGGAAAACGCGTTATTGCGCGGGGTGCTGAACGCCATGCCCGGCATGGTGCTGGTGTTAAACTCCCATCGGCAGATTGTGTCCGCAAATCAAGCGGCCTTGCGCACGCTCAAGTGCTCGATTGAGGACGTCTTGGAAAGACGGCCCGGCGAGGCGCTGGGTTGCATCCGGACGAAAGGCGGTCCTGACGGCTGCGGCACGAGTCAACATTGCTTAACCTGTGGGGCGGTGAACGCCATTTTGTATAGCCAGGATCAAAACACGCAGATCGTACGCGAATGCCGCGTCCTGGTCTCTGGCGCTTCTGGCGATTCTCCCATGGATCTAAGGGTAACTGCTACGCCGATTACCATGGGAGGCGAGCAATTTGTCGTGGCAGCCATTGAGGACATCAGCCAACCGAAAAGGCTGGACGTGTTGCAGCGGGTGTTTTTCCATGATGTTTTGAACACGGCGTTTTGCATATCGGCCTATACTCATTCTTTGAAGAATGACCAAAAAAATATTGAGGACGCCTGTAACCTGCTGAAATATTTAAGCGACGAGTTGATCGAGGAGATCAACGCCCAGCGCGACTTGTTGGCCGCCGAATCGGGCGATCTGAATGTCTTGGACGAGCCCGTGGCCGTTCTTCAGCTTCTCGAGGAGCTGCGGTTAAAATACCTGAAGAATCCAGAGGCCGAGGGGCGGAAAGTCGAGCTTTGCAGCGTTTGGGACGGAACGATCCAAACCGATCGGCGGTTGTTGCGCCGCGTGCTGAGCAACATGTTAAAGAATGGATTAGAGGCCACGGATCCCGGGCAAACCGTTACGCTGAGTTGCACGGAGAGCGGCGATTCGGCGGCCTTTACGGTTCATAATCGCGAGGTGATGCCCCTGGACGTGCAACTTCAGATTTTCCAACGATCATTCAGCACTAAGGGGGAAGCGGGCAGAGGGATCGGCACTTACAGCATAAAACTTTTAGGCGAGCAATACCTGGGCGGCAAGGTGGAGTTCACAAGCCGAGAACCGGAGGGGACCTCGTTCGTGCTTACAGTGCCCAAAAAAAGATGAAGGATGAGGGCGGAAGGATGAAGGATGAATTAATCGGGCTGGAAAGATTGGTTAAACAATAATTCCAAATTCTCAAGCACAAATTGCTGATTGGGCGGTCGCTTTAAAGGTGCTATTCAGGGCAGGTTGCCGTTGCTATTGATGTTTGCTTAGATAATGGTCCGACAAGACAATCTTTTAGTTGTATTTTCCGGCCTCCCGTTGGTCGGCCTCGGTTCATTCGCCATGCAAACGTCAATAGAAGCGCTATTTATTCCATTTCATCCGGTTTGACAACCGTGCGATTGAATTCGCAGAGGATGGCGGCAACACGGCGGTGGCCCATGCTGATAGCCAAGGACATTGCGGTATCGCCGTGGGAATTTGCGGCATTTGGTTCGGCGCCGGCTTCAATGAGGAGTTCGGCCAGTTCTTCGTGGCCATCGAGAGCCGCCTGCATCAATGCGGTTTCGCCCTCGAAGTCCGCCGCGTTGGGATCTGCGCCGGCTTCGAGCAGCGTTTTTGCGGCAACGACGTGCCCGTGGTGCGTGGTCCACATCAGGGGCGTTTCGCCGGTGCGATTCGTTGCGTTTGGATTTGCGCCGGCATCGATGAGCAAGCGGATGGCATCGACACGGTCATTTCCGGCGGCCTTCATCAAGGCGGTGGACCCGAATTGGTCGGCCAGATCGGGTTTGGCTCCCGCTTCGAGGAGTATTTCAACCGCGGAGTTTTGTCCGTATATGGCCGCTCGAGCCAGGGCCGATGCGCCCAGATTGTCGGTTGCGTCCGGTTCCGCCCCGGCAGTCAGCAAGGCTTGGAGAATTTCGGTATGGCCCTCGGTGGCGGCTTTCATCAGGGCCGTTATTCCGTAGACCGAAATTGCAGCTCGCGGTTTTGTGGCCGCGGCGTGATCGGCGCCGGCGTCGATGAGAATTCCGGCGATCCGGGCATCGCCGTTGGCGGCGGCCTCCATTAGAGCCGTGGCGCCGTCGAGATCGGCGCTATTGGGATCGGCGCCGTGTTCAAGCAGGATCTTCACGAGTTCTGCATGGCAATGCGCCGTGGCCAAGAATAAGGAGGTTCTTCCCCGGTTATCTTGTGCATTTACGTTTACGCCGTGCATGAGGAGGATTTTGGCTATCTCGCCGTGGTTGTATGCGGTTGCCGACATGAGCGCCGTATGCCCTTCTTTGTCGGCTTGATGC
>JBEKSO010000131.1:0-9634 GCA_049516935.1 Thermoguttaceae bacterium | reverse complement strand
TCCTCGGAGACCATGTTGCGATCGTTGTCTCCGCCGAATTGAGGCCAGTCATTGGCCTTGGCCGCCGATATAGCGATTGCCAAAATGAAAAAAAAGAAGACTGCAAATTGCAAATTGAAAATTGCAAATTGACAATTGCACATAAGGCCGCGACCGGAAATCGCGCTTTGAAAAAGAGGATATTCAGACTTGTGGTTTTTTTGCGACTTTAAACTTCGTCTGCGGAACATCAAAGCGGCCCGAGTGGTTTGTTGCCGGTGATTTTGGATGATGATGCGGTAACACCAAAATAGCAGCCAAGCCGGTAATTTAGTGGTGGGTGGGTATACGCAACATTTATTAGTCGCGGGGGGAGTTTTATTTATAGTTCGCTGAATGAATAGCTTCGACAAAACCTTTTACATTATTTATTTTAACATAAACAAGACCAAGGCATCTTCCCCCATTTTAGTTATATTTCTATAGCTGAAGGTGGGTTTTTAAAATCAGCAATTAAAGCTAACGGAGGATGCCAAAGTGATTGTTATGTTTTCGGCAGCAAAGATAAAATTACTTGCCTGCAAATAATTTGTCCATATACGGAATAGCACTTCGTAACCGGGCGTTCAGCGATGCACCCAGTCGATGTTTGACATTGCCGCCAGGGCAAGATGTAGCGCCTGGGTGCCGTCGCGGCCGTGGCCGTTGGCTTTAAGCGAAACATACAACTGGTGGACCAGCGCCAGGCCGGGCAGGCAAAGTTCCATGCGGCGGGATTCGTCGAGGATGATGCCCATGTCTTTGATAAAGTGTTCGACGAAGAAACCCGGGGCGAAGTTGTTGGCGATAACGCGCGGGGCGAGGTTTGCCAGGGCCCAACTGCCGGCCGAGCCCGAGCTTGTGGATTGGAGGAACTTGTCCAGATCCAAGCCGGCCTTGTAGGCATAGAGCAGGCCTTCGCAAATGCCGATCATGTTTGCGGCAATTAGAATTTGGTTGGCCAGTTTGGCGTGCTGTCCCGAGCCGGTCGGGCCGTGATAAACAAAAGTTTTGCCCATCGCCTCCCAGCAAGGATTCAAGGCCTCGACCACTTCTTTTTCGCCGCCGATCATGATGGATAGTTTTGCCTCGCGTGCGCCGACGTCTCCGCCGGTGACAGGGGCATCGACGGCATGCACGCCGATCTTGGCGGCGGCCTGGGCGATCTCGACGGCCAGCGAGGGCTGGCTGGTGGTCATGTCGACAATGATCTTTCCGCTTTCGCAGCCTGAAAGCACGCCGTTTTCGCCGAGAATCACGCTGCGCACGTCGCTGGGGTAACCGACGATGGTAAAGACCACATCCGAGGCACGTGCCACGGACTGGGGACTTTCGGCCCAGGCGGCTCCGAAGGACAAGAGCTTTTCGGCCTTGGCCTTGGTGCGGTTGAAGACCGTGGCGGCAAAGCCCGCGCGCATTAAATGCCCGCACATGCTTGCGCCCATAACGCCGGCGCCGATCCAGCCGATGCGAGTTTTACCGGGAGTAATGTTGATCATAAAAAATCTCACTTAACTACAAAATTTACCATTTTACCTGGGATAACGATTACTTTGATGATTTTTTTGCCGGATAGATGCTCGGCGACTTTGGCGTCGGCGCGGGCCAGGGATTCAAGGGCGGCGTTGTCGGCGCCGGTTGGGGCTTGGATGCGGCCGCGGAGCTTGCCGTTTACCTGGACGGGCACTTCGATCGTGTCTTGACGGAGCATGGCCTTGTCGTACGCGGGCCAGGGCTCGTAGGCTAGGGTTTCCGCATTGCCCAGGGCTTGCCAAAGCTCCTCGGCCAGGTGCGGGGCGAATGGCGAGAGGAGGAGCACGAACTTTTGCATGGCCTCGCGCGGGCGGAGGTCTTCCTTGAAAAAGAAATTCGTGAATTCCATCATCCGGGCGATGGCCGTGTTGAACGACATCTGCTCTATGTCGTTGGTCACGACCTTTATGGTCTTGTGCAGCATGCGGTTTTGCTCGGCCGTGGGCGGGGCGTCTTGCACGGCCGGGTTGAGTTGCATGGTTTCCGCGCGGTCGTCGATAATCAGGCGCCAGGCGCGATCCAAAAAGTTTCGCACGCCGCTGACGCCGTCCATGCTCCAGGGTTTTACGGCCTCCAAGGGGCCCATGAACATCTCGTACAGGCGCAGGGCGTCGGCGCCGTATTCGGCCACGACCTGATCGGGATTGACCACGTTGCCGCGGCTTTTGGACATCTTGTATGCGCGGCTGTCGATGCGGATTTCTGCATCAGATTTTAAAACGAATGTTTCGCCTTGCTTTTCGATGGCCTCGGCAGCAACTTTGACCATCTTCACTGGGTCGCCAAATATTTTATTTCTCGGATTTCCTTCAGCGTCGTCTGTAACGTCGGTTGCGCTGACCCACTGGCCCGAGCCTGTCTGATATCCGGTGAATTCCATCTCGCCAAGAATCATTCCCTGGTTGACCAGTTTTTGGAACGGTTCCGGCATGCTGACGTATCCGCGGTCGAAAAGCACTTTGTGCCAGAATCGGGCGTATAAGAGATGCAACACGGCGTGTTCGGCCCCGCCGACGTACAGATCGACGGGCATCCAGGCCCTTTCGAGCTTGGGATCGACCAGGGTTTTGTTGTTTTTCGGATCGAGAAAACGGAGGTAGTACCAGCAGGAGCCGGCCCATTGCGGCATGGTGTTGGTTTCGCGCTTGTAACGCTTGCCGCCGATGGTGACATAGAGCCAATCGTGCGGGGCCTTGTCCAGCGGCGGAGTCGGCTCGTCGTGCTTTGAGTCGAAGCTCATTTTTGCCGGAAGATCGAGGGGCAGATCTTCGGGTTTCAATGGTCTGATGCGGCCGTTTGGTTTGCCGGCAGAATCCAGTTCGTGCAGAATCGGGAACGGCTCGCCCCAGAAATGCTGACGGCTAAAGAGCCAATCGCGGAGTTTGTAATTTACCGCGTTGCGGCCGATTCCCTTTTCGGCCAGGTCTTCGGCGATTTTGGTTTTAAATTCCGGCGTGGAAAGGCCGTTGTAAGGGCCGGAATTGATTGCCGTGCCGTCGGCGATAAAGGCCACGCGCCCGGCTAAGAGATCGTCGCGCAATTTAGTCCCCTCGCCCTTTGGGAGAGGGTTAGGGTGAGGGTTGCTTGCATCACTAGCCCTCACCCCCTGCCCCTCTCCCATTGGGAGAGGGGAGATATTTCCGGGATCGACCACGGCGATGATGGGCAGATTGAATTTTTGGGCGAATTCGAAATCGCGGGTATCGTGTGCGGGCACGGCCATGATGGCCCCGGTGCCGTAGCTGATGAGCACGTAATCGGCTATCCAGATGGGAATCGCCTCGCCATTGACGGGATTGATGGCGTAAGAGCCGGTAAAAACGCCGGTTTTTTCCTTGGCCAGGTCGGTGCGGTCCATATCACTTTTACGGGACGATTGTTCGCAATATTCGCGGACGGCTTGGGCTTGTTCGGGCTTGGTCAGGCGCTCGACGTAGGGGTGCTCGGGCGAGATGACCATGTAGGTAGCGCCGAAGAGCGTGTCGGCCCGGGTAGTGTAGATGCGGAGCACTTCTTCGTCGGGCTTTTTGAGCCAGCCGGCAATTTTTCGATCGACAAGCCAGCCCATATATTCCTTGGGCGAAGGTTTTCCTTCTTCATCGGTGATAATACCAATGAAGAAATCCACTTCCGCACCGGTGCTGCGGCCGATCCAATTGCGCTGCAACATTTTGATGCCTTCGGACCAGTCGAGCGTGTCGAGGTCGTTTTCCAGGCGGTCGGCATAGGCTGTGATGCGGAGCATCCATTGGCGAAGCGGGATGCGTACAACCGGATGCCCGCCGCGCTCGCTGAGGCCGCCGACTACCTCCTCGTTGGCCAGGACCGTGCCCAGGGCCGGGCACCAATTCACCGGCGCTTCGAGTTGGTAGGCCAGGCGGTGCTCGTCGCGATATCGGGCAACGGCGTCTTCGCCTTCGTCGGCAACGTCGGCGGGGATGGGCAGATCGGCAATGGGCCGGCCGCGGTGTTGGGCCTCGTCGAACCAGGTATCGAACAGCACGAGGAAGATAAATTGCGTCCAGCGGAAATACCCCAAGTCGGTAGTGGCCAGTTCGCGATCCCAATCGTAGGAGAAGCCGAGCATTTTTAATTGTCTACGGAAGTTGTCAATATTCTTTTCCGTAGTTTCACGGGGATGGGTGCCGGTTTTTTTGGCGTGCTGTTCGGCGGGCAGACCAAAGGCGTCCCAGCCCATGGGGTGCATCACGCTCGTGCCTTTCATGCGATTGAAGCGGCAGACGATGTCGGTGGCGGTATAGCCTTCGGGATGGCCAACATGGAGCCCATCCCCGCTGGGGTAAGGGAACATATCCAGGACATATAATTTGCGGCCTTTGGGTAATTTAGGTGCACTAAATGTGCGATTTTCCTCCCAAAACTGCTGCCACTTGGGTTCGATTACGGCCGGATTGTAACGAGGCATGACACACTCCGCTTGAAACAGCCATGTAAGACGACTTTTAAAGTCGTCCTACAACTTAAAAAGCCCGATTTTACCCATTCTGGGAAGTAATCGCAAACGGAGTGCTTAACGGACGATTTATGCGATGGGAGAAAAACTTAGAGATAGATAGATGCTTTAATGGCAGATTTGGTGCAGCAGTTCAACTACCGCCCCAATATTATTGATTATTTACTATTTTCGTTTCCGCCAAGCACAGGCCAGCAGGCCAATAATACCCGTAAAAAGCAGCGTAATACTGCCGGGTTCTGGAACAGGATCAGGTTTTGGATCAAGACTAATATTGTCCATTCCAGTTATTGGAGCATAAGCGATACTGCCAATTCCGGTCTCTCCAAAAATTATGTACTGAGGATAACATTTTTGCTCTTGCCCGTCAGAGATAAGAATTTTTAAGGACGTGACGTTTTGAAGAATGGATGTCCATGATACGCCGTCTATGATCCAATTTGAGGAATCAATAGGTGCGGAGAAAGTTTTCCAAGAGGTGGTTAGCAGGCCATCAGCGGTATAAGTGGCTGTACCGCCCGGTCCGGAGATGATGACGGTTGACCTTAATTCGGAATCAGGAGTGCCGCACAAATAGCCACCACTTCCGATACGATCCCATGACAATGTTCCTATGCTGTTGTATTTTGACCAATCGCCCAAAAAAGCGGCAGGGGCAACCATCCAATAGCTATCGCCCAATTCCGGCAAACCCGTAGTAACGCATCCGCCCGGATTTCCGTCAATGCTATCATAGGATAGTGATAATGGTGTGCCGTTAGATGTTATCGCTGTCCATCCATCCAATCCTGAATTGAAATTACTCAAAACATCGGCATTAGATGCAGTAGCAAATAAAAATGGCAAGACAGATATAATAATACGTATTGGGCTTTTCATACAACTCACGGCAGCCTCATTGATGAATTATGCCCATTTTACCCCTTTTATCTCCAATGTCAAGATATTAAATAATAGTCTAAAAAAGTCGTACTTCATGCTAAAGGAGCGAATCGCAAAACGATGCAGATTGAACAATTGCCCTTGAGTTGCCTGATCGATTTCGATATAAATTTGCGGTCTGTGATTCTCATCGTGCGATATCTTCTCCAAATTGACAACGGATTGTGTCACAAACCCCCGATGTGTTCACCGGGGATTAAATGAGTTTTCATGACGCCGGTGTGTTCACCGGGGGCTAAATGGATTTTTCGTACACAATTTCATTGCCGGGAGGCATTGCCATGCCACGGGTGCTGGTTGTTTTTGTTGGGTTAATAATATTGTCCGCGTCCACGTCTATGGCGGAACAGACGTTTCCGTACAAGGCTTATGTGACGGCCGATGACGTGGAGGTGCGCTCCGGGCCGGGAGAGGATTTTTATCCCACCGACAAACTGCAAAAGGGCGAGACAGTCGAGGTGTATCGACGTGATGCGGGAGGCTGGTGCGCGATCAGGCCGCCGGAAGGGAGTTTTTCCTGGATCTCGGGCCGGGTGCTGAAATTGCAGGACGGCAACCTGGCCGTGGTCAAGGAGGACGACGTCGCATCCAGGGTGGGCAGCAGCTTGAGCAACGTGCGCGATGTGATCCAGGTGCGGATGCACAAGGGCGAGGCGGTGGAACTTCTGGACTCGAAAGAGACGCCCGGCGGCAAATCGCAGGTTTGGTACAAGATCGCGCCGCCATCGGGCGAATTCCGCTGGATTTCGGAAAAGTATCTCAACAAAGAGCGGCCTCGCGATGGTTTGCGTGGCGGCGGATCGGCCGATAATGCCTTGGGGCAAGATTCATCGCGCGATCGGCTTGAGAGAGAATCGGACCCACGTCCATCGGGCGCGGAGGACAAGATTTCGTCCGAGCAGTTTCAGGCCGAGTTGGATCGGATCGATCTGGAATTGTCGATGATGGTGGTCGAAGAACCGTCGGTCTGGTCGTTCGATGCCATGCGGATTCGCGGGGAATCGCTGTTGGATCGGGCGGATACGGCGGCGGATCGGGGCAAGGCGCGATTGCTTTTAAACAAGATCGCCCGATTCGAAGACATCAAGCAGCGATACGATTCCATTACTGCCATGCGCGAGCAGAACGCGGTATCGAACCGTTTTCTGGCCGGGCTGCAAAAGACCATGGAAAAGGCGGCGGCCGCGGCCGATCCGGACGGGCAATTCGACGGGGTGGGCCAGTTGCAGCAGGTTTTTTCGCCGAAGGTCGGGGCGCCGCGTTACGCCCTGGTCGACGAGGCCGGCAACGTGCGGTATTACGTCACGCCCGCGCCGGGCGTGAATTTGCAGAATTACGTGGGCCGGCAGGTGGGCATAACCGGCACCCGCGGGTACATGCCCGAGCAAAGGGCGCAGCATATCACGGCCCGGCACATATCTTCGCTGGAAACGCGACTTCGGTAGAAGAGAATTCACCACGGAGGCGCGGAGGATACGGAGAATGAAAAATAATTAACTTTTAGCAACCGGCTTTAAGCGATCGTTTATTGTTTTTTCTCATTTGCCTAATTATTTTTCATCCACTGTTCTTCATCCCTCATCCTTCATCCCTCATCCTTCCATTATCGCGGATTGCGGGCTTGGAGCGTTTGCGAGCCGCCGCGGGCGAGTTCCAGGGCGGCGGTCAGCATGGCATCGGCTTGGCCGGCCGGGGAGATGGATTGGCCGTCGACCGGCTTTGCGGCCAGCCGGGCCGGGGAGACGTCGGGTTCAACGCCGATGCCGCTGTAGGGTCGGCCGGAGGGCGAATAAAACTTGGCCGTGGTCAAGCGGATGCCGGCGGTGGTGCCGTCCAGCGGAAATATGCCCTGTACCGAACCTTTGCCGTATGTCCGCACGCCTACGATTGTGCCGCGATGCAGATCTTGAATTGCACCGGCGAAGATTTCGGCCGCGCTTGCACTGTCCTGATCGACGATGACCACCAGGGGAATTTGCCAAATTCCTTCGGCATGGGCTGTGAAGGTGTTGTCTTCCTGGGCGCTGCGGCCGTGGGTGGTGACGACGATACCATGGTCGACGAAGCGATTTACCGCTTCGACCGAGGCCACCAGCAGCCCGCCCGGATTGCCGCGGACATCGACGATCAGGCTTCGCATACCGTCGCGCTGGAGTTTCCACAAGGCGGCGTCCAGATCGTGGGCGGTGGTTTTTTGGAAGCAATTCAGCTTGAAATAGCCGATGCCTTTTTCGCGGTCGATCATGCTCACCTGGTCGACGCTGGGTACATCGATCCTTCGCCTGCGGACGTTCATCTGCCGCTGCTGACCATCATCGCCGGCCACGGTCAGGGCTGCATAGCTTCCTTCGACGCCTTGCAGGAGGTTGGCGGCCTGGTCGGTGGACATGGAGGAAGTGATTTGGCCATCGACGGCGATGATGCGGTCGCCAGGGCGAACGCCCGCTTGCTCGGCGGGGCTGCCGGTAATCACCCTGATGATAGTCAGGGCGCTCTGCTGAACCTTAAGCTCGATCCCCAGGCCGACGAAGTTACCCTCGATTTGGGAATAGACTTCATTTAATTGATCGGGCGTGAGGAAGGAGGAATATTGGTCCAGGGAGTTGGTAGCCCCGCAGAGATACTCCAGCGCAGCGACGGTGGACGGAACGGCCAGGCGTTTTTGTGCCAGCGCGGCAGCCACGGCCACGGCCTGGCCCGCTTCTTCGCGAGTGCGGATGGGCCGAACGCTGAGCACTGCCCTCAGGTCGGCGCAAAAACCGCGGGTTGCCGGGCGGTAGGTCTCGGGCACGTAGCGCTCCAGGAAAACCGGCTCGCTTAAGGCGACCTCCAAGTTGTTGGTGCCGCGCTCGACCAGGTCTTTCCAGTCGGGCGAATCGACATAATGGGAATCGATCTTCAACAATACTTGGGCGTAAAGGTCCAGTGCCCGGTCCAGGGGCAGCCGGGTGAGCGTTTCGCTGAAGCTGCGATCGATGGAGCGGCGTTGGATATCGTAATGCAGGCGGGCGGAATCGAAACGGCGCTGCAACACGCTGTCGGCGGGGAACTGGCGGAGGGCCTCTTCGTAATGGGTGAGGGCGTCGCCCCAACGGCGTTCCAATTCCATTTGCCGCCCGCGATTCAAAAGGTCGTCGACCTCTTGGGTGCGGCTGGAAATGGTAATCGTGGTGGGCAACTGCGCCAGCGCGGTTGCGCCGAGCAAGAGGGCGAAGGCCGTGAAAGTCGCGCGTAAAAGGCCGGTGCTGATCCGTCGCATGGTGTAATCCGTCGAAGGAAGTAACGTAGCCGGCGCCTATCTGTGGGCGGCGTGGTCGTGGGAGGGTGGTTTGTCGACAAAATGACCGGCAGGCTGGCATGCAATGCCGGTCAGTTTTAAGCATAGGTTATTTTTTCCGGCAAGTCAAAAAAATTGCGCATGATTTTTTTGCTGAATTTTACCCAGCCCGCACAGCCTAACCGCCCGCGTGCAGAAAACTCCGATAACGCCTGGAAATAGCGTAAAAAACAGTTTTGCCATTTGCATCAGCAATGTATGTGAAAACCAAAAGAAACGGTGGTAAGGCCGGGGCGTCAAGATTGGCACGTCCGGCAGAAAGCGCAGGGACGGAATTTGAAAAAAAGCGTAAAGCTGTGTTTAAAATGGGGTTATTGCACTTGTTGACCATAAAAATGCTTGGATATAAAATATGGATATCTTATTAAATGTGCTTCCTATAGAAAATAAAAATGACAACGCTCATTCCTCCAGAACTTGAATCTTTTGTACAACAGCAACTGGCGAGCGGCGAATATCGGTCAGCCGAAGAAGTAATTGGCGCCGGATTAAGAGTTCTACAGGAACTAAAACACCGCCAAGAAGATTTCCGCAAAGAAGTGCAAATCGGTGTCGATCAACTAGACCGGAGCGAAGGAATTTTGCTCGATCAAGCGGGTTTGCGCAAACTTTTCGACGAGATACAGCAGCGCGGACAATCGCGCCACAATGCCGGCCGGAGCGATGCATGAGGTTTTTTCGTCTTGCTCCGCAAGCCAGCCTTGATTTAGAGCGTCTAACAAAATGACGTGTGCCACTGCTTGCTTGCAAGCAGTGCTGGGCGAAGTGCCGGAAAATCACTGCTGGCAAGCCAGCAGTGGCACACAACTTACGTTTTAAATTTCATTTTG
>JBEKSO010000130.1:0-9672 GCA_049516935.1 Thermoguttaceae bacterium | reverse complement strand
CTGCTGCGATTCAAACGAATGCTCGATTGGATTGTTCACGAAATAGTCGCCTTATTCCAAGATGGCTCAACAACTTGCGTCATACGGCCACCATAAAATGAACTTGGAAGTACTGGATGAGGATGAAGGATGAGGGATGAATTCTAATAAAACCGCTTGCGGTTTCGCGCGGCACTTTGCGCCTATCTTATTTAGCCCCCGGTGAACACACCGGGGGCTTTGGCTGCCACTTTACGTTGCGATGGGAAATCACCAGCGGATAAAAAAATAATTCATCTTTCATCCCCAATCCTTCATCCCTTTACAGTACCAGCATAGCGACCCCCACAACCGATAACACCGCCCCGCCCGCGGCCCGCAGGCTCACTTTTTCGTGATAGATCACGATGAGAAACGGCAGGATCAGCACGGGCATGGTGTTGGTAATGGTGGAGACTACGCCCGCATGACAATAGCGCAAGGATATCATGCACAGGATCACGCCCAAAAACGGCCCCACAAATACGCCGCATGTCAATATGCCCATTGCCCGTTTGAGGCGGACCGCCCTGAAGACCGCCGGCCAGCGCCACACCAAGGTCAACAATATCGAGTATCCGGCCAGCGCGCCGATGACGCGGATGTAAGTCGCCGCGGCGGCATCGTAACTGCCGATCCCTTTTTTTGAAAACACCAGGCCCACGGCCCCGGACACGGCCGAGACCACGGCCAAAAAAATGCCCCGCGCCAAATGGCGCCTGCGTCTGTGTTCCTCGGGCGTTTCCGGCTGTTCCAAAATGACCCAAATCACTCCGGATATGGTGATTCCCATGCCGATCCAATCTTTCAGCAGCAGTTTATCGCCCAAAAAAATCCAGGCGATAATCGCCGACAGCGGCGGCGCGAGCAATTGTAGCAAAAGCGCGAGTCTTGGGCCGATCAGCAAAAACGCCTTGAACAGGCAAACGTCGGCAATGAAAAAACCGAGCAAACCCGAAATCCCTAAAAACCACCAGGTCTCGCCGTCGGCGTCCAGGGGCAGGGCCATTCCTCGGAATACTTGCCCGTAAATCGACAAAAACACGCAGGTGACGACCAAGCGGATATAGCTCATGGCCAAGGCGCCCATCTCTTTGCCCGCCGAAGTCCAGGCCAAGGCCGAGAGCGTCCACAAAAACGCCGTGCCTATCGCCGCCAGTTCGCCAAGTTGTGAAATGTCCATGCTCGCTTCTCAAATCGGTTTTCGTGGATCGATCATTATAACGACCCGCGGCGGATTTTTAAAGTTAAGTCGGTCCCAGAGAAGTATATTGTATGAAAAGTAAGAGCCGGGGCGTGTCGCCCCGATAATTCCGGGCCGACACGGCCCGGCTCCGATGAGGAATTAAAACATTATTGATTTGATTCAAAAATCTATTATGTCGGGGCAGCAGTTAAACTGCTGCCCCAACGTAGAAGCCCGGGCACTCATGTCCGGTGTTTTTCTGATTTTGCTCATCTGGCGGTTTTTCCTTGTCTATGCTACAATCCGCCTTATTCTTGAAGAACTCTTTTTTCAAAAAGGACCGCTTTATTATGGATCAACCCATTAGGAATCACGGAGTTCGCGTGACATTGGCGGCGGTGGGCATCAACCTGGCTTTGGGAATCCTTTATACCTGGAGCGTAATCAGTAAAGATATTCCCAAGGATTGGGACTGGAAGGAGACTGAAAAATCCTGGCCCTATGCCGTGGCTTGCCTGGTGTTCAGCCTGGTGATGGTTCCCGCCGGCAGGCTTCAAGACCGCATCGGCCCGCGGATCGTGGCCACAATCGGCGGCCTGCTGGTGGGCGCAGGCATGATCCTGGCCAGTTATACAACCTCGTTTTTAGGTTACATTTTAGGTTTTGGAATTTTGGCCGGGGCCGGCATTGGTTGCGGTTATGCCTCGGCCACTCCTCCGGCTGTGAAATGGTTTTCGGCCAAACGCACCGGATTGATCGCCGGCATTGTGGTTTCCGGTTTCGGTCTGGCTTCGGTATACGCCGCGCCGTTGACAAAATGGTTGATAACCGGAATATCGGATGAGATGAAGCACAATATGCAGTGGATATATGATTCGCCTTTTACTAAATGGCTGGAAGGCGGTTTTGGTCTTCCCTGTGCCATGCTTTCACTGGGTATTGCATTTATGATTGTCGTAGTCGGCCTGTCACAGTTGTTAGTTACGCCGCCGCCCGGCTATGTGCCCGCAGGCTCAGTACCCAAGATTGCTCCAGGCCCAAATGCTAAAAAGGAAGATTTCAATCCCGGGGAAATGCTGTGTACGTTGCAGTTTTATTTGTTGTGGTTCATGTATGCCTGCGGCGCCGGGGCGGGATTAATGGTAATTTCCAAACTCTCTGCCATCGCCGAGAAACAAGTAAAACTCGACTTGGGATTTGTGCTCGTTGCCGCGCTTGCAGTGGGCAACGGCGCCGGACGGGTTTTGGCCGGCGTGCTTTCCGACAAGATCGGACGCAAAACCACCATGTTCGGCTGCTTCCTGGTCCAGGCCATCATGGTGATGATCTTGCACCATGCCCAAGCCGGTACGTTTTTGGCTAGTATATATGCCATGCTTGTAATTTCAGCACTCATCGGCGCTAATTATGGCGCTAACCTCTCCCTATTCCCATCGATTACCAAGGACTATTACGGCCTGAAAAATTTCGGCGTCAATTATGGTTTGGTGTTTACAGCCTGGGGTGTGGGCGGATGCATGCTCTCTTTGGGCGCAGGCAAGCTTTACGACATTCATCAGACATTTGCTTATGCTTATTATGGCGCCTCTACCTTGCTCGTATTAGCCGCGATTGTGACCTTCCTTGTCAAACCGCCCCGGATCGCGCATCATACATAGGAGGAAGAAAAACACCGATAAACCGCTTGCGGTTTCGCAATCTATTGTAAATATACCGAGTCTCACCTCTTTTTATTTGTGTGGGGTGTGTCATGAACGCTTTTTGCCGATGGATTGTCGCGCTGGGAATTATTTCCGCCCTGACCGGCTGTGCCCAGCAGCCGGCCCAATCGCAAACGCAGTCAAAGGCGCAGGCGGCGGCCGGGCAGAAGCAGGCGGCGGCCGGGGAGAAAAAGTCTTTTGAAAAAATCCGCGGGCCGGCGGTCGCAGGGATCTTCTATCCCAAGACCGAAACCGATCTTACAAAACAGATCGACCAGTACCTGGCCGAGGCAAAATCCGAGCCGATCAAAAATCTCCGCGCCCTGGTTTGTCCGCATGCGGGCTACGAATTCTCCGGAAAGATCGCGGCCTCGGCCTACAAGCAACTGGTCGGGCGCGATTTCGATACTGTCATCGTACTCGGCCCCAGCCATTATGCGCTCTTTACTGGAGCGGCAGTAACCTCTGCCGACGCCTACGAAACTCCGCTGGGCATAATTCCTGTTTCCCCGCTCGCGGCCGAACTCGGCAAAATCCAGCCTTTTGCGATAAATCCGCCCTGCTCGGTCATGCAGCCTAACTGGTCGAGTGAATCGACTAAAAAACAGCCCGACTTCGGCAAAAACGAAGCCGACACCTGGGAACATTCTTTAGAAACCCAACTGCCGTTTCTGCAGCGGACGCTGAAGAAATTCAGCATTCTGCCCGTGGTCTACGGCGAAGTCGATCCCGAGGCCGCGGCAAAAGCATTGATGAAATTCATCGACGACCGCACGTTGGTGGTCGTCAGTTCCGATTTGAGTCACTACTATCCCTATGACACGGCCAAAGTATTAGACACTGCTTGTGTTAAAGCGATTTGCGATCTGGATACATATCGCATGACGCGGCAAGAGGCCTGCGGCAAAGTGCCCATCCTCACGCTGATGGAAATCGCCCGGCAAAAAGGCTGGAAGGCCAAGTTGCTCGATTCCCGCAACAGCGGCGATACCTCGGGCAACAAGGACGCGGTCGTGGGCTACGCGGCCATCGCCTTTTACGAGCCCGAGGTCAAAGAAACCGCGGCGGCCGAAAAATCCCGGCAAGCAGGCGAGCAGGAATTCACCGCCGACCAACGTAAGTTCCTCCTGGAACTGGCCCGCAAGACCATTACCCGCGTTGTAAACGGCGAAAAAGTGCCGGAAGCGGACCCCGCCGGCCTTGCCGAAAATCTTCGCGCCGCCAGGGCCTGCTTTGTCACGCTCACCAAAAACAACGACCTTCGCGGCTGCATCGGCAGCATCTTCCCCCAAGAGCCCCTATATCAAGCCGTACCCAGCCGCGCCCGGGCGGCCGCCTTGGAAGATCCTCGTTTTCAGCCTGTCCGTCCCGAGGAATTAAAAGACATCCAGATCGAGATCAGCGTGCTTACGATTCCCCGCCCCCTGGAATTCAAATCACCCCAGGATTTGCTGCAAAAACTCCGCCCAAACATCGATGGCGTCGTGCTGATTATGGGAAGGTACCAAGCAACCTTTTTGCCCCAGGTCTGGGAACAAATTCCCGATAAAACCGAGTTCCTCAATCACCTTGCACAAAAAGCCGGACTCAGTGCCTCGGCCTGGCGAGATGAGGGCACTTCCGTGCTGATCTACCAAGTCGAGGCCTTCAAGGAATCGGAAATCAAATAGCCGGAATGTGTTGCCTAAATGTATTCGGTCTAATTTGAGTAATGTCAATAGCCGGCGGTCAACGACCGCCGGGATGGTCGTGAATATCATCCGGCGGCTGTTAGCCGCCGGCTATCTTATGCGACATTAATTTTTTTACTCTCGATAAACTATCCCCAAAACAACAAACTTGAATTTCAAATCCTGAACCCTGAACCCTTTTATATGCAACCGGCCCCGTGTGAAGCCTCTTGCCCGCTGATTCCCCGGCCGATCCTGTTCTTGGCCGTCTCCGCATTCGGCGTTTCGGCCTTTATGACCCAACTCACGCTGATGCGGGAGTTGCTTGCCGCGTTTTCGGGCAACGAATTGATCTTCGGAATCGTGCTGGGAAATTGGATGCTGCTAACGGGCATCGGATCGGCGTTGGGCAAAACCGCCTCCCGGCTAAAATCGCCCATCGCCGTCCTGGCGGGACTCGAAATTCTCATCGCGCTTGTGCCCGTGGCCGATGTTTTTCTGCTAAGAACATTGCGAAATTTCGTATTTATCCGCGGCGCAGAGGTGGGCCTGACCGAAACCGTGGCCGCCTGCTTCGTGCTTATGGCCCCTTATTGCCTGGCCACCGGATATCTCTTGACCCTGGCCTGTATGGCGGCGGCTTCAGGCCCGGATCCCGCCAGTATAGGACGAGTGTATTTTTTCGATAACCTCGGTGGCGTACTGGGTGGAATTCTATTCACCTTCGTGTTGATCCGCCTTTTCAGTCATTTCGGCATCCTCTATTTCCCGGCCGTTTTGAACCTGCTCTTGGCCGCGCTGGTCGCCGTCTCCGCCCGGCAAAGATTCCTGGCTTATTCGGCGGCACTGTTCGCCGCAGGCCTGATCGCCGCAATTGCCGTTTGTAATCTCGATGACGTCTCCTGTAATCTTCAGTTCAAGGGCCAAAAAGTCGTTTATCACGGCGCCTCGCCATACGGAATGCTGGTCGTGACCGGAGACGCCGGCCAATACAATTTCATCGAAAACGGCGTGCCCCTGTTTTCCACGCATAATACCGAGCGGGTGGAAGAAACCGTCCATTACGCCATGGCCCAGCGGCCCGAGGCCAAGCGCGTGCTGTTGATTTCCGGCGGGGCATCGGGCACGGCTCGGGAGATATTGAAATATCCCCGGGCCAACGTGGACTACGTGGAACTCGATCCGCTGGTCATTGGCATCGCCCGCCGCTTCCTGCCCGAAGAATTAAACGATCCCCGCATCCATGTAATCAACGCCGACGGCCGGCAGTACGTCAAACAATTCTTACAAAAGTCATCTCTCCCGACCAACCTTCGGTTGGTGCCCGGAGAGGGCCCGCAAATCTCCCCTCTACCTTTGGGAGAGGGCCAGGGTGAGGGCTATGACGTCGTGATCGTCGATGTCCCGGACCCGTCTACCTCGCAGATCAATCGCCTGTATACCCGGGAGTTTTTCGACCAGGTGCATCGCATCCTCGGCCCCGACGGCGTATTGTCGTTCTCGCTGAGCGGTTATGAAGGCTATATCAGCAAGGAACTGGCCGGACTGATCGCCGTGGCCCATCGCACATTGGCGCAAACCTTTAAAAATGTGCTGATCCTGCCGGGCACGCGGAATTTCTTCCTTGCTTCCGACGGCCCATTGACCCCGGCCGTGGCCGAGCGCATCGAGCATGCGGGCGTTGCGACCCGGCTGGTAAACCGCAGCTATTGCGATGCCATGCTCACGCCCGACCGCATGGCCGACGTCCGCCGCGTGCTCTCGCCTGACGCGCCGACTAACGAAGATTTCAATCCCATTCTCTATTTCTATCATCTGCGTTATTGGATGAGCCAGTTCACTCTCCGCTTCGGAATCTTGGAAGCCGGATTGATTGTTGTATTGATAGTCTACCTGTTGCGATTGCGCCCCGTGCCGCTGGCGATATTCGCCGGCGGATTCGCCGCCTCGGCCCTGGAGGTTGTTCTACTGCTGGGATTCCAGATCCTCTTCGGCTGCGTTTATCATCAAGTCGGCCTGATTATAACCATGTTCATGCTGGGGCTGGGGATCGGCTCGCTGGGCATGAACCGGCTCCTGCCGCGTTGCGGGCGAAAACATCTGGTCGCACTCGCGCTGGCAATTGCGATATATTCCGCGTGCGTCCCTTATGTCTTAATGGCCTTGGGCCAAACCGAATCGCCGGCCGCCGCCTGGGCCTCGTGGGCCGCCATCCCGGTTATGACGTTGCTGCTGGCGATGCTTGTGGGCCTGGAATTTCCCTTGGCCGGCAAAGTCGGGTTTCAAGAGGTTACCGCCACGGCCGCCCGACTGTACACAGCCGACTACATCGGCGCCGCCCTGGGGGCCCTGCTGGTGAGCACTTTGCTTATTCCCGTCCTGGGAGTAATCGCGGTGTGCCTCATAGCCGCGGGCTTGAATTTATTTGCCGCGGGTATGATGATTATATTTAGTGATTAAATAATGTTGGGTTGGCGTGTTAATAGCAAATCAAGCCAAGCCCACGGGTTGCAACCCGTGGGCTTAACGACATTCATTACATGAGATTTAATAAACATTAATTGACGCATTCAATCATGTCGAAAAAGAACATCCACTATTACCTTTTGAAGACCGCCCGGCTTAGCGCTTGGCTGCTTTTGCTTTTGATGCTATTATATATATTGACGGGTTTCGCCCTGTGCGGCGAGCTTGGAATGAACCGGTGGATGGATTCGCAGACGGCATTGTCCATACATAAGATTTTCGAATGGCCCCTGGTGGCCCTTTTTCTGATCCACGCATCGATCACAATTTACTTCAGTTTCAGGCGTTGGGGATGGATCAAGAGCAAGAACAAAAAGTGTCTTTAGAAGTAAAGTGTATGAAACGCACTTTTGAATATTCAGAATTTGCGGTTGTTGTTCAATTTGCAATTTGAAATTTGCAATTTACAATTTGCAATAAGAAACATGCACACAAAAAGCGAACAAACCTCAAATGAAGAATCTAATTTTCTCCATGAGAGAGAGGGGATGAAAGTCTCACGTCGCGACGTGGTGAAGTACGGCGCCGCCGGATTGGCCTGCCTGGCATGCGGAGGTTCGGCCGTTTTCTACCTTGCCCGGCGGTGCAAAGCCGACGCGACCAACACGGTCTTCAAAGGCGATGCCCCTTCCGGAGAGCTCTGGGATCTGTGGCAAAAACGCGGCTGGGCCCAAGAGGCGCGGCATTATCTGAAACCGGGCGGGAACATCCTTTGCAAGCTTTGCCCCAACGAATGCGTGCTCGAACCCGAGGATCGCGGGCACTGCCGCAACCGCGTGCACAAGGACGGCAAGCTTTATACGCTGGCCTACGCCAATCCCTGCACGTTCCATCTCGACCCCATCGAGAAAAAACCGCTCCTCCATTTTTTGCCGGGCAGCAGCGCGTTTTCGCTGGCCACGGCCGGTTGCGGGTTCCGCTGCCTGAACTGCCAGAATTGGGAAATTTCCCAACGCAAGCCCGAGGAAACCAAGGACCCCCGCGGCGAACCCCTGGTTCCCGGCCCGCACAGGCTCGACTCGCTCACTTCCGAAGACCTTTACCGCTTAAGCTTGTTTCCCGACGACGTGGTCGCCATAGCCGAGTACTTTGCTTGCCCCTCGATCGCCTACACCTATTCCGAGCCGAACGCCTGGTTCGAGTACATGTTCGACATCGCCAAGGCCGCCCGGGCGAAAAACATCAAAAACTGCTGGATTACCTGCGGTTACATCCAGAACGAGCCTCTTAAGGAATTGTGCAAGTACATCGACGCCGCCAACGTGAACCTGAAAAGCTTCGACGAAGAAATCTATCGCGATCTTAACGCAGGCAAACTCCAGCCCATCTTAGACACGCTTATAACGCTCAAGCGCGAAGGCGTGTGGTTCGAAGTGACCAATCTCGTTGTGCCCACCTACACCGACAAGCCGGACATGATCCGGCGGATGTGCGACTGGCTGTTGGCCAACATCGGGCCGGACTATCCCCTGCACTTTTCCCGGTTCCAACCGCAGCACAAACTGACCCACCTGCACCAAACGCCCAAGGATATTCTCCTCGAAGCACGGTCCATCGCCCGGCAAGCCGGACTCAACCACGTGTACATAGGCAATTGCTACGAAGTGTCCGATGCCGAAACCACCTATTGCCCGAAATGCAAAAAAACCGTAATCCAGCGCGACGTGTTCAGCGTCCTGGCCAATCACCTCATCGGCGGCAAGTGCGAATTCTGTTCCACGCCCATCGCCGGCGTCTGGTCGGCATAGATTATTAGCGTGCATCTCATTTGAGTATTGCGGGCGCCATGGCCACGCTTGCGTGGCCATGTGGCGTAATTCTCGGAAAAACATGCCCGCGACAAGCGTGGGCATGGCGCCCAAAACGCTACACTGATCCGAGACGCGCTCTAATGAAAAACCGCTTGCGATTTCGCGATGCGTAAATAATCAGACTCCTGCCTTTTATGACATTATTATCTGCCATAAATGTCATAAAAACGCGTTCCCCAAATATCCTGCGGCTGTTTTCTCTTGCCCTGCTACGTATACTTAAGCGACATACTTAACTCTAACAAAACAGGGACGGGCCTCGAATTTTTTGCCGTTTTTCGGAAAAACATCCAAACCAGGCGTCCGTCCCCATTTTGTTTTATGGAGGACATCCCCATGAAACGTCGTGAATTTCTGGCCGGCACGCTGGCTGCCGGGGCCGGTATTGCACTGGGCCATCGGCTTTCCGCCGCCGAACCGAATACAAACAAACAAAAAGAAGGAGCAAAAATGCCGTTCCAACAACCCCCCCTGCCCTATGCCATGGGCGCCATGAAACCGTTCTTGTCCGAAGAGCAGATAATGTACCACTACACCAAGCACCACGCCGCGTATTTTAAAAACCTCAACGGCCTGGTCGAAGGCAAGCCCGAGGCCAACATGCCGCTGAAGGAATTGGTCATCGAAGCCGCCGCCGGACCGCTTTTCAACAACGCGGCCCAGGCCTGGAACCACAGCTTTTATTGGGACTGCATGATACCCAAAGGCAAAGGCAATCCCAAAGGCGATCTGGCCACGGGATTGACGCGCGACTTCGGCAG